>CABZWT010000090.1:0-2053 GCA_902529525.1 Actinomycetota bacterium | reverse complement strand
GGGTGAAGAGATTTTCAATAAGTCACCGGGTTCAGCACCAAAATTATCTAAATCCTCCGGGTGGACATACGCATAATTAGTCGTTGCCACATCAGCCAAACCGGGAAGTTCAGAACCCAGAGAATTCAATGCATGCTTTAATCTCCTACCAACAAGCCTGAATGGATATTCCTTATGATCTATCCCCTTAAAAATCTCTAGACCTGTTATTTCATTCTGCACTTCTAATAACTCTTCGTAAACATCAGGGGGGCAAACAGCGAACCTAGCGCCGCTCATAGGATCACCATCAATTACGCGAATAGGTTTATCGTGGATAACTCCACGATTTTTTCTCCATTCTGAAATAGGAAGCCTTGCATCAGCGTAAACATAGTCAATGACATCACCATCTCTAAGAGCATCTTCTATTGGCAAGTCGCCTCCCGGAAGCACAATTGGTGTTCCTCGTCTGGCAGCTAAACCCGCATAGACTTCCCACTCATTTAAAACATCATCACCGGATGCAATAATCGGGTCAGTGTAGTTTGTGTAGACTTCTGGGAACCGTCTATCCATCACGTTTGGAACATCTGCACGCTCTAACTGGAGACGAGGGGCAAACACGTAATCAGCTAATTCTGCTGTTGCAGTCATACGGTGATCGATAACGACTAGAAGCTCTAGGTCTTCCATAGCTTCTAGAGTTTTCTTTTGATCAGGCCACGCCTGTATCGGATTTCCACCGGAAACAATTAAAGCGCGAACTTTTCCTTCCCCTTCCAAGAGGATTTCATCGTTCAAAGCATTGGTCATCATTTCGCCAGCGAGACCTCGTAACCCACGAACTCGATGTGAAGCTCCCGGCGTAGGGTCGCTTGGAGGCACTACCTGTGCGCGCCTTGTATCTCCAGGAAACAGCATATACGGGCTTTCCAGAGTCTCGCCAGAACGTAAGACTCTCCCGCAAATAACATTTAGTGTTAAGGCTAAGGTCTCCATTAGCGTCCCATGTGGGGCCATATTTGGGCCGGTTCCTGAACCCGCAGTTCCCCTGGGTCCCGAAGCGAAAGTTACCGCGGCAAGATGAATATCAGCAGCCGAGACTTCACACCTTTCTGCAGCATAGTCAGCTGTAAAGGGACCAACAGACTTTCGAAGCAACTCCAGCTGATCCGATTCGACATATTCTTGACAGAATTCTTTGTCATGGAGTTCGCTGGTCAAAATTATATTCAAGATCGCGGCAAGTAAAGTCGGGTCTTCTCCAGGTTTTACCTGAAGCCAAATATCTGCATGGTTGGCAAGTTCACTTTTTCGGGGATCAATAACGATAAGCTTCAAACCCCTATCCTTTGCTTCACGTAATTTCACAAAGGGATCCGTCCCTTGTAGGCCACTGGCTGGCCCGTAACTCGAAACAAGTGGGTTATAACCAACAGCAAGAAGAACATCAGAATTTGAGAAGTTCTGCCATCCGGCTTCCCAGGAGCCAAGTCGAGATAAAGCACTCCTATGAGCAGGCTGATCGATAGTGAGGGACGTATAAAAAGATGGCGAGTCGAAACCCTTATGCCACGCTGCGCCTACAGCAACTCCTACGCTATTTTGGTAAGCGCCGGTACCGATATACGTTGCTATAGACCTTGGACCATGTTGTGAAACAATATGATCTATCTTCTTAGCTATTTCATCAAGGGCATCTGAGGAACTAATAATGTCAAACGTTCCCTCAGGGTTTTTCTGTAATGGAGAGCGGAGACGACTAGGGCTATGGTACTGATCTGCGAGTTGCCGACCTTTGATACATGTGTAACCACCAAAAAGAGGATCACTTTTATCACCACGAACTGCCACGATTCTTTTTTTATCTTCTATATCAATTTCCATCGGACAAGCGGCATGACAAATACGGCAGAAAGTTTTAGCTGTTTCAATCATTAGTCCAACTTACAACATGAAAAAGAGAAACAACAGAAGAGAGAATCTTCTAATTAAATGCCACTCCAAAGTGGCAGATATTTCAAGAACATGGGATCGTTAGTCATGACCTATGAATGCTTTGAAGTAACAA
>CABZWT010000089.1:0-2087 GCA_902529525.1 Actinomycetota bacterium | reverse complement strand
GTGATGGATCAAACGGGGCAGAGCTATCTGCGCAAGCATATCCATCGTTTCGAAGTGGAGCCCCATATGGGACTTCTTGCCAGCTTGTCGTTCCTAAATGATCTGGGTAGGTGACTTTTGTAGTGCCATGGCAGGCGAAAATCTTTCCAAAGTAAATTCTACTGACAGGAAGACTCTGTGGCAGAGTTTCGTCATAATGAAGGTGGGTCCCTGTATAGGTGCATCCCGAACAGCCCGCGTATCCGATTAAGTCACCTATTTCAACCCAGTCACCTACGTTCAGAGTGGCATTAACGTAGGCAAGATGGATATATCTGGCCCAATGATCACCGTGGTCGACTGAGATCCAGTTTCCTGCTCCTCCGTTGCAATATCCAGAGCCAGTCGCAGGTCCGCAGCCTTCAAATACTTGTTTAACTGTCCCGGCTCCGGCTGAGTACACAGGGTGGTTAAATGGAAGTTCAAAATCAATCCCCCATGTTGAATGGTGGTTACCGCAGGATCCTGTCCCTCCAGTAGCCAGTGTGCACCAAATATCGTATTCTCCGATGAATGGCATCCACGATGCGTCTGTAGTAACACCTGGGTCTGCCAGGACATCTGGAGCTGATTTGATATCGGCAATCATGACACTAGCTATCAGTAGGAAAACTGATAGGAGCCCCTTAGATAGTTGTTTTGGTTTGTATGGGTAAGCTCGTTTGAAGGTCATCTCTGAAGTCCTTGTTACTAACCGTTAACTGTACATTCATCAAACCTGTTTAGAATGTCGGCCTAGGCAGAAAGATTTTCAGAGGGTAGGGGAAGTTTGACAGGATTGTTAGAATCAATTTATGTCAAGGATTTGCCAAGTAACCGGAAGAAAACCAGCTTTTGGAAATAATGTTTCCCACTCGCATAGGAAAACGAGACGTCGATGGAACCCTAATGTCCAAGTAAAGAAGTTTTGGGTACCGAGCGAGAAACGGTGGGTAAAACTTACTGTGAGCGCCAAAGGCATCAAAACTATCAATAAGAATGGAATTGAAAGTGTTCTCGCTGATATGCGGCGACGAGGAGAGAAGGTTTAAATGCCAGCCGGAAGCGATAAACGACCTGTTATTAAACTTAAGTCAACTGCTGGAACTGGATATACGTATGTGACTAACAAGAATAAGGTCAACACTAGAGACCGTATTGAACTTCGGAAGTATGATCCAATAGCGCGTAAGCATGTAATCTTTAAGGAAGAGAAGTAGCGCTCTTCTCCGCCACCGGCATGGAACTCAGCGTCAAAGAGCAGCGAGAAACTCTTAGTACTGTCTTAATGGATGACGATGTAGCTGGAGCGCTTTGGAGTTTTGTTGATAGTGGGTTGGCAGACAAGATTGTTCCTGAGCTTCCGGCTCTTCGACTTGAACAAGATCCTATTCATCGGCATAAAGAAGTTCTCTCGCACACTATTGCTGTAACGGCAAAAACAACACCGGATTTAGTTCTTCGTCTGGCGGCACTATTTCATGACATCGGTAAACCCGCTACGCGAAGAATCCAGGATGGAGGAGTTACTTTCCGTCACCATGAGGCAGTCGGGGCAAAAATAACGAAAAAGCGGCTCCGTCAACTTGAATACCCAGAGGAGGTTATCGGCGATGTTTCTGAACTAGTCCGACTCTCGGGAAGGTTCAAAGGATATGCACAAGGATGGGGTGACTCGGCTGTCCGAAGATATGCGAGGGATGCTGGGCATCTCCTAGGGAAACTAAATGACCTTGTTCGCTCAGACTGTACTTCTCGCCACGAGCGGATCCATCTTGAGATCCGTCATCATGTTGACGATTTGGAACGCCGAATAGGAGAACTTGCTGACGAAGAGAGAAAATCTGCAGAAAGGCCACTTTTAGATGGGCAGGAAATTATGCAGCGCTTCTCGGTAGACCCTGGCCCAAGAGTCGGGCAAGCTTTGAAATTCCTCTTAGAATTGAAACGGAACAACCCAGATCTGGATAGGGAACATACAGAAAAAGAGCTTGATATTTGGTGGGCGAACTACGAATCCTAAGCCTGATAGGTATTTACCAGAGTTGATCCGTGTAGATATCAGTTCC
>CABZWT010000088.1:0-2244 GCA_902529525.1 Actinomycetota bacterium | reverse complement strand
AAAAGATGTCCCATCTTCAGAAGGAAAATTTCGGGACTCTTGGTAGTCATCTACTACTTTTAAGAATCTTTCAAATCTTTCCATAGCAGCTTTGTATCCCTCATTGGAGGTGCTTGGTATTAAGCCTTGAGTTTCATCCCGTGTGTTCTGTTGAACGTCTACGAAGGTAGGCCGACTTTCTTGGATTGAGGGTGGAGCAGGAAGCGTGACCCATTTTTTATAGAACGGAGTAAAGACTTTAGAGATTTCACCTTTTTGGGTTAACACAGTTTCGGGGGGGTGAACTAACCCACTCCAACATGTATTAATGGGAATACTGATATCTTTAGCTATCTGCTCATCTCTTTGTCGAGAAAAGGGTGTCGTATCTGCATTGAAATATATGCAGTCAACGTTGTTCTCTCTGATATATCGGGGAAGGACATCTTTCGCAGGTCCTTGTATGACACTTAGCTCCCCGCCTATTGATTTGATTTCTGCAGCTAGAGCGGAAACATTTAAGAAAAACTGTCGCCGTCGGTATGATCCGGCATTTGAAATAAGCTCAGGTTCTAAAACTAATACTGGGTGGATTCTATGAGCTTCGCATGCCTTCGCCCATGCGATATTGTCCTTCAATCTGAGGTCTTTTCTGAACCAGAATAAAGCAGTAGTCATAACGTGTTCCCTCTGGGATTAGGCATGTTCTCAATGTATCTATTTGGCTACAGTCTGCATGTCTCTTAGGATCTAGATTATGGATCATTTCGACGTAGTGGTTCTTGGGTCAGGAGCAGCTGCCTTAGCCGCGGCTGTTTCGGCATCAGGCCATGGGGCGGAAACAATTGGAGTTTTTGAAAAGGCTTCTGTTATAGGGGGAACGTCAGCCATGTCGGGTGGGATGATCTGGATTCCAGAAAACCACCATATGAAGAATAAACGACTCAACGATTCTCGGGAAATGGCGTTGGAGTATTTAGGCTCATTGTCCCATGGCCGAATGAGAACTGACCTGCTGGAGGCTTATGTTGATGTTGGGCCCACCATGGTCCAATGGTTTGAAAACAATAGTGAAGTAGTCTTTGAAATCGTGGAAAATTTTCCTGATTACCACCCTGAAAATCCCGGTGGAAATCAAACTGGTGGTCGATCTCTAGAGTGCCCCCTATTTCCATTCGATGAGTTAGGAGAGTGGGCTAATCGAATAAGTCAGAGCCGTCAGATGTCTCCGTTTCTTTTAATGAATGAAACAACCCTTGGCAGAGGCCCATTAGATACAGCTCCAAAGGAAGTTATCAAACTTCGATCAGAGAAGAATCTTCGGGGATGTGGACAAGCGCTAATAGGGCGCCTCGTGAAGTCATGCTTGGATAGACAGATAATAATCGAAACCGAACATCAAGCCGATGAATTAATCATCGAGGAGAATAATTTACGGGGAGTTCGTTTCAACACACCTTCAGGTATCAGAGACGTGGAGACCCAATCCGTAATCATCGCTACTGGTGGTTTTGAATGGAATAAAAATCTAGTTAATAATTTTGTGCGAGGGCCGCTTCAAAGACCTGTTTCTATCGAAACAAATACAGGTGACGGGCTAAAAATGGCCATGCGAGCAGGAGCAGCACTTGGGAACATGCAGGAAGCATGGTGGGTGCCGGTTATAGATATCACGAATGACGAAGGTGCAACGATCCCGTGGATGGTAAATCGAGAACGGGTAAATCCGCGGTGCATAATGGTAAATAGAAATGGTAAAAGATTCGCAAACGAAGCTTCTAATTACAACGCATTTGGTGCTGCATTCCACCAGCTAGATCCCGGAACCTTTGAGTACCGAAATATTCCAGCATGGATGATCTTCGACCAAGAATACCTAGTGCGTTATGGCTTATGCAGGTTTAGAGGTGAAGGCCAAATACCTGACTGGTTAACGTCTGCAAGCACCCTAGCCGAGCTTGCAGATCTCATAGGCTGTGATGGTTTGGGCCTTGAAGAAACAGTTGAGTGCTGGAACGCACAAGCAGCCGACCTAGATGACGGAGACTTTCATCGAGGGAAAAGCGTCAATGACATACATTGGGGTGACGGAACTAAAACAATAGCAGCAACACTCGGGCCCATTAATAAACCCCCGTATTATGCCGTAGAAGTCCGGCCCGGTGCATTAGGGACCAAAGGTGGACCGCTAACTAATGCAAATGCGCAGGTTCTTGATGTTGATGGCGAAGTTATCAAGGGGCTATATGCTGCTGGGAATGCTAT
>CABZWT010000087.1:0-2315 GCA_902529525.1 Actinomycetota bacterium | reverse complement strand
AGGTTACTAGAACGGTTTTTAGATCAGTTAGTTTTCCCACGACAGCGGCTGTTAACGCTCGAAGGAAAAAGAGGACGCCGAGTTGACCTCCCACAGGTAGACCGAAAATACTCGATCTGAGGAAGAGTGCTAGAAAGGCGAGAACTGCTGCGAGGCACCAGACGTAACTTTGGATCCTCCGCACCGGTATCCCCAACATTCCTGCCCGATCGAAGTCCTCAGCGATTGCCCGTACTCCTATACCGATACGGGTGCGGTGAAGGAGATACCCGACCAGCATCAACACGAGTGGGATGACGATCATGACGATGACGTGGTTATCGTTAAATCGGAATTTATCAAAGTCGAATTGGATGTTCAGTGGGGAATCGATTCGCTGGGATGTCACTGCGCTATCCCACCAGTCCGGCATAAGTAGAGCGCAAAGTACCAATACTTGGGCTAGACCCAACGTAGCGACAGTCAAGATAAGTCTTGGGCTTCGGGAAAATCGGCGGATAACTAAAAACTCTGAGCTGACACCAAGAACTGCGGCTCCGACGAGCCCAATAGCGAAAGCAGCAAGGTATGGGAAGTTTGATTCCACGATCAGCATGACGCTTAGAACAGTAGGCAGAAGCCCGAGTTCGGCTTGCGCGAAATTCAGCACCCTATTTGACCTGTAGATGAGAACTATGCCTATGGCGACCAAGCTGGTAACGAGACCTAAAATTATGCCCTGAAGGACAGCGCCATATGGGGTGCGCCAGAATATTTGCTGAATCACAAGAAGAACGATGGGGGGAATCAACCAGGACACAGAGTCGCTAGTGAAAGCCTTGTCAGTCTGGTTGCCTGTCATTTCCCCCCTTTCAACACTGGCGGCGCTAGTAGCGCCACTTTCAAGTTCCTGTCCCGTTACCCTTTTTAATTCTTGTTTTTCTCTTGAAGGTATTTTTGTGCCGCTTGTCGTGCTTCAGTGTCCTGTCCGGCTGCTGTAATCATTATTTCGCCAACCCATTCATTATGTGTCGACGCCAGATCCTCTGCGGCGCTCCGAACTTGCTGTTTTGTTGTTTGGATGACCGATTGGGGGCGTTGTTTAACAGCTATTGCTAGATCAATAGCTTCTTGTTTCAGCTCTGATAGGTCAACCACACGATTTATAAAGCCTATAGATTGTGCTTCTTCAGCTGTAAAAGGCCTGCACGTCATGACAAGTTCTCTAGTCATCGCAGGGCCGATTTCCCGGACGAGACGAGGAATTCCGCCCCATGCCAAAGGAATACCGAGATCAACCTCCGGAATAGAAAAAATTGTATTTGTTTCTGCAACCCGAAGGTCACATGCCGCAACGAGGACAACTCCTCCACCTACGCAGTGACCATGGACGGCTGCAACGGCTACTGCCTTCATATTCTCTATGGCGTCAGCCATTTGTTTCCCAAGAGCCGCGCCGTTTCTTCCATCTTGATTTGGGTTATTGAATTCACGAAGGTCAAACCCAGCTGAAAACACGCGCCCGTTCCCGCTGACAATGACGACGGGTACATCGTGCGCATCGAACCATGCTGTGGCATCGATGATCTCTTGGAGCGCGTTGGTTCCCAAGGGATTTAATTTGTCCGGCTGGTTAAGGGTTAACTTCCCGATGCCCTCTTCTATCTCAGTCGTAAGTGTTTCAAATGCCATTCGCCTATGTTGTCACAGAGAAGCCCTATATACCTAGTGGACTTCGAACTTAAGGGCCTACAGGTCGGCCATTTGCTGGCCGGTCAAACGACCCGCCGCGATACCGGACAGTTTGCATTGGCATGGGGACAGCATCAATGACTTGAGTGCCGTTATGGACGCATACGCGTTCTATGATTTTCCATTCTCCGTCACGCTTCTCATAGCGGTCTAAGTACCGCCCGTACCATGTATCAACCTCTCCAGTATCTTTCCTACATAGGTGGGAAATGTTATAAATTTCTCCCCGTGCGTGCACGCAGTATTCAATACTGAATTGATAGCCGCCGTCCATCCTATTGTCAATATTTTTGACGGGTTTCTCATCCATGGGCGCGGTGACGGAGCGCCAAACCCTTCGGTTGATGATTCACTAGAAAATGTGTTGATTCGCACTGACGTGAATGTTCCGGTGTTGATTTATGAAACCGAAACTGATTTAACGGTACTTCAGTATGCGAACGCCCGGCAGGAAGACGGAGGCAATATTCGGACATGGGAAGTTGCAGGAGCTGCGCACGCAGATACGTATTCGATTACCTACCCCCGTGGGTTTCCTCGGCAGGCAAGCATAGGTGCTGCTCTTGGTTGTGACGGGTTGATTA
>CABZWT010000086.1:0-2504 GCA_902529525.1 Actinomycetota bacterium | reverse complement strand
GGTGACATAAGGAAAAGTCGAGGACTGGAAGAGATGGTAGAGCTTGTAAAGATAACTCCAGGGATCTCTCTTGATCTAATCGGTCCTTGTAATAATGAAACATATCTTCTCAATATGATCGCCGGCCAAGGCCTGACAGAGAGAATTCGCTGGCATGGACGACTCCCATATAGAGAGTCTTGGGAAATAGCGTCTACTGCTATAGCGGGACTTTGTTTTTTGCAGCCTACCCCTGCTTTTCAAACTGCAATATCAACAAAGATCTGGGAGTATTGGGCTGTGGGGATTCCCGTTCTTGGCTCAAAACTTGATAGTCAATCAAAACTGATTGAAGAATCTGGTGGTGGATTTGTAGGAGAAGTTAAAGAGCTAACTTCGATAGTGCAAATGTTGGTTCAAGATCCCGATTTAGCCCATGAAATTGGCCAGAAAGGCCATAATTTCTATCGAACCCATGATGATGGGAGCGAAGAGAGACTTATACAAACGGTTTCTTTGGCGATAGGGCGATAAGTGCATATTCACAGAAATTTCGAATGTCTTAGAAAATAGCAATAAAGTGCAAGACCTCAATCAGGAAATTAGAATGCATCAGTAGCGAAGATTTATTGGAAAATCATTGAGTACTCAAAGTTCCCCAAAGATAACTAGAAGGGCAACGCGTTCTGGCCTCCCACAGTTAAGCGTCTATTTTAGTGAGGCTTGGCGGTTTCGAACGTTTGCTTGGCGTTGGTCGCTTGCTGATGTTAAAGCAAGAAATTTTGAGACGTTTCTTGGTCGTATCTGGCACATAATTAATCCACTACTATTTGGGTTGATTTACTTCATTTTTGTAGGGATTATTGCGGGTGGAGGGGTTGGAAGTATTTCATTTCTTGGCGCCATTGTCGGTAATCTCTATGCCTTTTTATTTTTCAACATGATTGTCACTATGGCTATCGCTACCGTTCAGTCAGGGGCCGGTGGCATATTGGGTCAGTCATCTATCCCAAGAATTGTGGTTCCGATTGCATCAACGATTACATCGATGAATTTATTCCTTCGGTCTCTAGTTGCATATGCCTTGATGCACATTATTTCTCAACGTGGCTTACACATTGAAATGTTGCTAGCTCCTATTGTGGTGATCTTAATATGTATGTTCGGCTTTGGTTTTGCTCTTATCTGTGCGACTTTAAATGTCTACATCAGGGATGTTTCACGACTGATACCTCATTTTTTAAGGCTTTGGATGTATTTGTCCCCTGTAATTTGGGAGTACACAAGAATTACTGGGGACGGCACTTTGAATCAACTTGCAAGGTTAAACCCTTGGTATTCTGCAATGACCGCTTGGACCATCTCCTTAGGAGGAACTCTTGACCCAAATGGGCCAAAGATTTGGGAACAAATTGGAGTTTTCTCTATATGGTCCGTAGCCATCTTTTTTGTGGGCATAATCTTGTTTATTTCGAAGGAGGATGAATTTGCAATTAGAAACTGATGCCATTCGTGTTGAAAATCTTTCAGTAAATTATTCAATCGTTGCTGAATCTCCCTTGGATCAAAAACGAAAGTTTTATAACAAGTCAACACGAAAGACTGAGATTAAGGCTCTAGATGATATCTCATTTAGTATTCCTTCAGGACAGATTGTTGGGTTAATTGGTGGGAATGGCGCTGGGAAATCTACGCTACTCAAAACTGTGATTGGAGTCTTAAAGCCATCTAAGGGGCGAATTGACTTATGGGGTAGGCCGCATCTTCTTTCACCAGGCATGGGGTTTAACCGGTTACTTTCGGGGCGTGAGAATGTTGTTTTGGGCGGTCTTGCAGCAGGAATGACCTTAAGCGAGATTAAAGAGAAACAAGATTCGATCATAGAGTTCGCTGATATAGGAGGGTTTATCGATCTCCCTATGACAACATATTCTTCTGGTATGTTTGGTCGACTTTCATTCGCCGTAGCAACGTATAATCGGCCTGAGATCCTCCTAATAGATGAAGCGTTGTCAGCTGGTGATGCGGCGTTTAAGGAGAGAGCTGTTCAACGACTAAAGGACTTATGTGATTCAGCAATTTCTATAGTCGTTGTTTCTCATTCTTCAACCCTTATTGCGGAAATGGCGACTGAGGCGATTTGGCTTCATCGAGGAAAAATTAAGATGCAAGGAGAAGTCCAGTCTGTCACAGATGAGTATCTAAAATTCCAAGCTGAAGGTAATGAGACAGCCCAGTTGGATCAAAGGTGATGACTTTTAACCCTTTCCAAAACAAGAAATTTTCTTTTCTCAAATGAAACTCCAAGTTGTTTCACCCTGGTATCCAAATCGGTACACGCCCTACGCAGGAGAATTTGTTCACAGTCAGGTGAAATCTCTTCTGGATAGAAACATCGATGTCAGTGTTGAAGTCCCTAAAGTCTTTTCCTTACCGGACAAGTATGTATCTCAAATTTATCTTGATGCAGTTATTTCAATTGCCCGAAACAATCCAGATTCAGCATTTGTTTCAAATAATGAAGC
>CABZWT010000085.1:0-2630 GCA_902529525.1 Actinomycetota bacterium | reverse complement strand
GAACATCTATATGAGCTTGCATGAAAAGATGGATATGACGCTACCTCCTCGAGGAAATAGTCCCTATGATGCCCCATCAGCACATCAACTTATCGAAGCGGTAAATCTTCTTATCTCTGAAGAACTAGGCGGAGAGATCTCCCCAACTCAAAAATGGAAACTTCGAATAGCATCCAATGCATTAGGAATAGCCTCTAGGGAAATCCAAAACATTCGAGAAGATCGCGAAGCCCTCAGACGCATTCTCGATAGTTTGCAAATGGAAACCGAGAAAGACCTATCTGAAGCTATTCGAAACGGGGTATTTGACGACAGCCTCGATGATATTCACGCCCAACTAGTTCCATTAGTCGACAAAAAGCTTATGGTTGCAAACCCTTCATACCTCATTGATAGAAACGATTCATAGGCTAACAACGGAGGAAGTTAACGCTTCCGAAAAGCCATAGCTACACTAAAATACGATCTGAAGAAAGAAGTAGCTATCGATGGCTGATATAGCAGTAATAGGTGCGGGTTACGTTGGCTTGACAACAGGTACTTGTCTAGCTCACCTCGGTCACAACGTCACCATTGCAGATATCGATGAGATAAAAGTCCAAGAACTTAACGAAGGCGAAGTCCCCATCTTTGAACCTGGACTATCAGAACTTCTAACCGAAGGCATTGAGAATGGAAACTTAAAATTCGTTGTGGGCGCTGTCAGTGCTAGTCGAAATGCGGCGTTTCATTTTCTATGCCTTCCAACTCCTCCAAATCCAGACGGATCCACAAATATGGAATTCTTCAGTTCCGCTATTGAAGAGATCAAAGATATTCTTCCCCTAAATTCAGTTATTGTGAACAAATCTACGCTTCCAGTTGGTACCGCCTCACAACTCAAAAAGCAGATCCAAAGAACCGATGTGGAGATAGTATCTAATCCAGAATTTCTGAGCGAAGGTAACGCTGTACAGGATTTTTTGCACCCATCCCGAATAGTAATTGGAGCTGAGTCACAAGAAGCAGCTACCCGTGTTGCTGCGCTCTTCAGCGACATTGACGCCACGATCCAGATCACTGGAACTGCATCAGCTGAGCTCATAAAACATACCGCTAACGCTTTCTTAGCAATGAAATTAACGTTCATAAATGAAATCGCAACCCTTTGCGAACTTGTTGGTGCCAATGTGCTTGATGTTGCAGAGGGAATCGGATACGACCCAAGAATCGGTTCAACCTATCTTCGGCCAGGACCTGGATGGGGGGGATCTTGCTTTCCAAAAGACAGCGCTTCGCTTTTACAGACTGCGAATAAAGCTGGCTTTGACTTCGAATTGCTTGAAAAAGCTATCACATTGAATACGACACACCTTCAACGGACAGCTCAAAAAGTCATTGATGCTTTACCCGAAGGAAAAGAGATTGAGAAAAGCAAAATTGCTGTGCTTGGCCTTACCTTCAAAGCAGGCACTGACGACCTCAGATCTTCTCCATCTCTAGCTGTCATTGAGTATCTGTTAGATCTAAACGCTCATGTCTCGGCATATGACCCTATGGTGAACCTTCCAATTGAAGATATGAGCAAAATCGAAATCACATCTACCGCTTATGAGGCTGCAAATAACGCCGATGCTCTTGTCATCTTGACAGAATGGGAGGAATTTGCTGATTTGAACTATGAACGAATTCACAAAGCCATGTGTCATCCAGTTGTTGTAGATGCTAGAAACCTTCTCAACCCCCACGATCTTGAACAACAGGGATTCCAATATATTGGCCTCGGGCAATAACTAGTCGGGACTTAGAAAGAGTGCTCCCCTCCAAAATACCTCCATTCGCTTCTCCATTAGTAACGAAGTTCTAAAGCCATGAGCACTATCCTTCTCTTTGCTCTCATAGGGGTCGGGATAGGGGGATTCTATGGCCTTCTAGCGAGCGGAATTGTTATAGGCCATAAAGGCTCTGGCCTCATCAATTTAGACCAAGGAGCATTGGCGATGTACCCCGCATACACATACTTGACAATGCGTGAAACAGGCGACATATATTTTCCTTGGGTCGACTTTATTCCGGGACCAATCGATATCCCTTACCAGCTAAGTCTTGCGTCGTCTGGAGTGGGTAAATTCCCGTCATTTTTAGCGGCGATGTTCATGTCCGTCCTTCTTGGCATAGCTGTGCAAACCCTCGTTTTCGGACCACTTAGAAATAAACCTCCGATTTCAAAAATAATAGGTTCCTTAGGAGCTCTCTTTTACCTAACGTCCGTAGCCTTTTATCAATTCGGTGGGAAAAATCGAACAGTGGACGGTATTCTTCCAGTAGGCTCATGGAAGAACCCATTTGGGCTTGGCGGACAGCTAACATACGAGCGCATCTCCCTAGTTCTTATCGCCCTTGCGGTCGGAGGAGCATTAGCCGCCTACTACCGGTTTACCCAAACAGGGCTAGCTACTAGAGCCATTGAGGATTCTGAATCAGGTGCAACATTATTAGGGTATTCAATAAAGAAAATAGCAACTACCAATTGGCTTCTCTCAACAGTCATTACCGGGTTTGCCGGGATTCTAGCTCTTGACTTAGTCTCCCTTTCACCTAACCGCTACACGTTATTTGTGATACCAGCCCTTGGAGCCGCGCTATTTGGA
>CABZWT010000084.1:0-2654 GCA_902529525.1 Actinomycetota bacterium | reverse complement strand
TATGGCAAACTCGATGTATTTTTTGCTCTTGCCCCAGATTTAAAAAGAACCGCAGTGGCCGAAGGAGCAAATGGTCAGAGGGGTTACACTGGCCTTCTAGTTGAGACGGCTGCTATATCCGATATACCTGACTGGAAAGAAATGCTGAACTGGGGAATGGATACTCCAGATGGCCATCCACTGCGGAAGAAATACCCTCACCGGTTTCACGATAATGTCTTCCCCGAAGATCTGGTTCCTGGCATTACAAAAACGCTTGAGAAATTTCACGATGAATTATTGAAATTACAACTGAGATTTTTAAGAATCATTGCACTTGGACTGGGGTGTCATGAAAATTTCTTTGATTCATGTGTGCCGGGTGGGGCAACGCTATCTCGAGCGATTCATTATCCTGAGATGATTTTGGCTCCTAGCGACTCGCACGTATGGGCTGATGAACATGGTGATATCAATCTGATCACCGCTTTGCCTCGTTCGACTGCTAAAGGCCTTCAGATTAAGACGGAAGATGGCTGGATTGATGCGTTACCGCCAGACAATCACTTAATTATTAACACCGGAATTATGCTTGAGCATTTAAGTAACGGGGTTGTGCCTACTGGAATTCATAGGGTCGTGGCAGACTCTGATCAAGTCGGAGACAGGCTATCAATAGTGCAGTTTTGCCATCCCGCACCGTGGACTATTCTGAGCCCCCTTCCCAGTTGCATCTCTCCAGAAAGACCCCAAAAGTTTGCGCCAATTACTGCGGCCGACCGTCTAGATCAGGTACTTTGGGAAATTAATCTTCTCGAGGAAAGTCGAAGGCTGGAAGATATCTAGACTTTGACATCCTTTATAATTCTGTCATACTCGAGAAATGTCAACACTCCTTGCTAAAGCCAAATTAAAGCCGGAATTTGAAGACTTTTTCGAAGATATAGCTCGAAAAGTTTTTCGGTCTACTCATGATAATGAATCAGCAGTAGTTAGGTATGAGTATTACCGTGGAACTGATGAGCGTACTTACTACGTTTTATTGTCGTTTGAGAATTTTGACGGATTTATGGCACACCAGGTTGCCGATTACCATCATAACGTTGATTTCATGGACTGCTTTGAAGAGTTTCGACTTGAATGGCTTGATCCTATTAATGGTGCATCGCCACTAGTGGAGTCAGAGACAGAGGGCACTGTTGATCCTTCTCGTGATGACCTTTGGAACAATTATGTGAGGAACCACAGTGAAACTACCCCCAAATGGTGGCTGTCTCTAAGGTCCAAGAACTCATAGGTTTTAACTCCACTTCGCTACAGAGAGTTTTACTACTGAAGGTGTCTGAGAGGTGCTATCTGCTTCTAGGATAACGCTATGGGCTATACCGTTTCAGAGATATTTGAACCCAAGCACTGGGATGAAGTTACCGATTTTAAATTCGAAGATATTACATATCATCGGGCAAAAGATCATGGAACGGTTCGCATTGCATTCAACCGACCAGAAGTTCGAAACGCGTTCAGGCCAAAGACTGTAGATGAACTGTATAGAGCTTTGGATCATGCAAGGATGAGCACAGACATTGGCTGCGTGCTTCTGACAGGTAATGGGCCCTCTGATAAAGATGGCGGATGGGCTTTCTGTTCAGGAGGAGATCAACGTATACGAGGGAAAGACGGATACAGGTATGCCGAAGGTGAGACCTCTGAAACCATCGATCCTGCGCGAGTAGGTCGTCTTCATATTCTCGAAGTCCAACGATTAATTCGCAACATACCAAAGCCAGTCATCGCAGTAGTACCTGGGTGGGCGGTTGGTGGGGGGCACAGTCTTCACGTAGTGTGCGACTTAACTATAGCCAGCAAAGAAAACGCTCTTTTCATGCAAACAGATACTGATGTGGCAAGTTTTGATGGCGGATTTGGATCTGCCTATCTTGCTAAACACATCGGACAGAAATTCGCAAGAGAAATCTTCTTTCTCGGTAATCAGTATTCCGCAGAAGAAGCTCATCGAATGGGTATGGTAAACGCTGTTGTTCCACATGAATCTTTAGAAGATGTCGCATTGCAATGGGCATCACTCATCAATAAAAAGTCGCCGATGGCTAATCGTATGGCAAAGTTCGCAATGAACCTTGTTGATGACGGACTTATTGGGCAGCAGGTGTTTGCTGGAGAAGCTACTCGACTCGCATATATGACTGAAGAGGCTGAAGAAGGACGAGATGCATTTTTAGAGAAGCGTGAACCGAATTGGGACGAATTCCCTTACCATTTTTGATCTAAATTTTGTCGAATGTGAAATGAAGGTCCGTAAAAGATCGAAGGGTGAAGTTTAGATGATGTTGAAAGCTGTTCTTTCCGGGAGTAAATGAAAAATTAGTCATTCTTTCTAGAATCGTTTGAACAGCAATTCTCTGCTCTAGTCGAGTTAGGCCTGCTCCTGGACAATGTGTTTCACCAAGTGAGAACGCAAGGTGTCGATGGCCGTTTGCACGGCTGATGTCAATGTCGACTGGACAGCTGAATTGTCGTTCATCACGGTTAGCGGCAGCATACCTTATGTGTATGTGAGATCCTTTAGGGATCTCCACACCAGCAATTTCCGTATCTTCTGCTGCATGTCTATCCATCCCCTGTGTCGGAGATTCCAGTCGAAGAACTTCCTCCAC
>CABZWT010000083.1:0-2752 GCA_902529525.1 Actinomycetota bacterium | reverse complement strand
GCCACAACATGTGTAGCGAGGGTTGACTTTCCCGAGGACTCAGGTCCATAAATTTCTGTTATTCGACCTCGTGGTAAGCCTCCGACGCCGAGAGCTAAATCAAGGGCCAAAGCCCCTGTGGGTACCGATTCAATTTGCATTGTGGTCTTTTCACCCATTTTCATTACGGCGCCTTCACCGAATTGTTTTTCAATTTGGCTCAACGCCATATCAAGTGCTTTATCTGATTCCATGCTTACCTCTTATCTAGTGGGGGTTAAAGTAACTTCCTGTTTGAACTTATAATCACCATAAATCATTGGTGTGACATTATTTAATGCGAATAACAATAGTGTAACTACGAACATTTGTTCGGTCAAGCATTTAGGCAAATTTGGCCATAAATGACCATAAAACAAATGGAGACTAATCTAGAGAAAGACCGGAGGAACCATGAATACCCCCAAAGAAGCAAACGAAGATCTTAGAAACCGTCTTACCGCCGACCAATACTACGTTACTCAGGAAGCAGGCACAGAACCTGCCTTTAGTGGATGCTACTGGGATACGAAAGAGGCAGGTGTATATCACTGTGTTGTCTGTGATACTGAACTCTTTTCGAGCTCAACAAAATTTGATTCTGGTACCGGGTGGCCAAGCTTCTATGAGGCAACTGCCTCTGAAAAAGTTCGCCGAGTGGAAGACCGCTCATATGGCATGGTTCGAACTGAAGCAATTTGTAATGCGTGTGGCGCACACCTGGGACACATCTTTAACGATGGTCCCCCACCCACTGGAGAACGCTTCTGCATGAATTCGGCTTCACTTCGACTTCAACCAAATACAGATAGTTGATTAGTGATCGCAAGACGTTTCAAATCCTTTTGTATTTTAATTCCATTACTTGCACTGCTCCTTCAAGCCTGTACTAGTGGGAGTCCAGTATCCTCTCCCCAGGCTTCTGGAAATTTGGAAGAAACATCTGAAGTAGTTGCAGAACCGGCAGCAACAGATCAGGCGAGATTCGCTACAGGGGATGGCGAGGAGATTTCAGGACTAGTCTACGGTCAGGGCGATATAGGAATTGTTCTTGCACATATGCGTGGGCGAGGCCAGTCATCTTGGGCTGAGTTCGCCACAGAAGCAAGTGATTCTGGCTATGTGGTCCTTACGTTTGATTTTAGAGGGTATGGAGATTCGACTGGTACAAAAGACAAACGGATGGATAAAGATTTAGAAGCAGCAGTTCGTTACATGTTGTTTGTCGAAAATGTTCGGAAAGTTGTCATTATCGGAGCATCGATGGGCGGCACTGCTGCAATAACTATCGCTGATGAATATAACGTCGCTGCACTTGCCGCTATTTCTCCATCAACAACATACGGACGTATAAATGCACTCGAGGCAGCTTCAACGATGAAAACTCCACTTCTTCTTATAGTTGCCGAAGACGACCCACCTTTTAATGGATACGCAGACAGTCTCTTAGCTGCTGCTTCAACGACCAGATACCTAGAAATGACAGGAAGCCAGCACGGGACAAATCTATTCGCCGAACACAAGGATGAATTAACCGAGCAGCTTTTAGCCTTCGTTTACGCTCAAACCCGTTAAATTTCATCTTCTAATCGAAGCCGAAGAGCATTAAGCACTGTGATCGTAGTGAATTGCCTTATTCTTTCTCGATCAAAGGGCCATTTAACGGTAGAAGATTTGACCACTCCCCCAACAGAAGTAGCCATCCAAACCCTGCCGACCTCCTCTTCAAGGGGCTCTGGTCCGGCTTCACCTGTAACAGCCAAGCCAATATCTGCATTTAAAGTCCTACAGGCACCAGCAGCCATCGCTTCTGCAGCAGCTTGGGAAACACTAGGGACATCGGGAGTATCTAAAAGTGCACGCTTAACATCAGAAGAGTAAGCGACAATTGAACCTTTGAATACCTCACTAGATCCAGAAATCGAGGTTAAACGGCTTCCTATCAATCCACCTGTTAACGACTCTGCCACCCCTAAGGTAAGACCCTTACCTCTACACATATCCAGAACGACTTCTTCCATTGTTTGATCATCGTAAGAAAAAATAATTTTATCTCCAAGAATAGAGGCAACAATCTCGGCTTCGGCATTCAGGGCATTCTCAACTTCTGATTTTGAATCTCCTTTGGTCGTAAGTCGAACTTTGAGCCCCTCGATCCCACTTGCTAGAAACGCAATGGTTGCACCGCCCACTTGGTCCAACCTTTCAATTTCATCAGCTAATTTCTCTGACAAGCCCGATTCTGAATCACCCCAAGTCCTTAGAGTTTTTGAACCGATTATGCTGGTAATACCTGCTTTTGCTCTCATATCAGGCAAGATATCTTCAAGTACCATTTGCTTCATCTCCCATGGAACTCCTGGAACCGCGTAGAGGGTTTTCCCATTAACCACCGCCTTGAGCCCGGGAGCAGTACCAGGCATCACTGACAAAGTTTCAGCCCCCAGTGGAACTTGTGCTTGCCTAAGATTATTTAACGGCATTTCACGACCTCTATTACCAAAGATTGCTGAGATACGCTCGACAAGCTCATTATCTGTGACAAGCTCAACCCCCATAACCTCGGCTATAACATCACGCGTTAAGTCATCTTGAGTCGGCCCTAAACCTCCACACACAATGACAAAATCGGAGCGGCCTATAGCCTGCTCTAGAGTCTTCTTGATCCGTTCTGGATTATCTCCGACTTTTGTCTGAAAGTAACTATCCATACCGTTCAACGCCAGTTGCTCTC
>CABZWT010000082.1:0-2831 GCA_902529525.1 Actinomycetota bacterium | reverse complement strand
AGTTGATACAACAAATTCTTTAGTTCCAATACACGCAGCAATATTCTTTTCAATATCAATATCTACGTCAAACTGCCGCTTTACCCATTCTTGGCAGCTCGTGCGAAATTTTTCAGACCCTATAGAAGATGGGTACCCTCTTTCACTATCAGATTTAACCAGAGCGCGAACAGCATCTTCTAGAGGAGGGTCACATGGGGTCCCTACCGAAAGATCAACGACTCCCCCAGAGTGTTGATTAGCTAAAACCTTGTATGGATCAAGTAAATCATATGGATACGGTGGAAGCTCAAATCCCATCTCTTCCTCCATCAGATATAAGAAACGGAGAAAGACGGGACCGTGAGAATGAATCGAGCCTAGCTTGAATCAACATTCCCTCTTCTGTTGCTTTTTCCATAAGCACCTGTCCTTCTCGGTGTACCTGAGCTAAGACATCCCCTTTATCAAACGGAATAGCCAATTCAACTACGTCCCAAACAACTCGTAGTTGATCGGCGACAGCTGACAGCAGCTTATCTATACCTGTTTCAGAATAAGCGGATATCGCAACTGAATCAGGATACAGCATGAGCAATTCGGAAGGATCTGATCTATCTGACTTATTAAAGACCAACACTTCGGGCACTTCTCCTGCCCCGATTTCTTCTAGGACACTACGAACAGCCAGTATTTGGGTTTCAGGTGAAGCATGACTGCAGTCAACGATGTGCAGTAGAAGGTCAGCTTCAATAACGACATCTAAAGTAGTTTTAAACGCTTCGACCAATTGGTGTGGAAGTTTCTGAACAAACCCAACGGTGTCGGTGAGAAATATTGACTCTCCACCTGGAAGTTGTATCCGACGTGTCAATGGGTCCAAGGTAGCAAATAAGCGATCAGCTACGACTGCATCTGAGTTGGCAAGCAGATTGAGGAGGGTAGATTTTCCAGCATTGGTGTAGCCCACTATTGCCACCGACTGATTGTAGGAATGTCGTCGCTTTTTCGATTGATTTTTTCTATGTGCACCAACTGCTTTCAGCTGTCGTTCTAGTTTGTGGACACGACGAACTAACCTCCTTCGGTCAACCTCAAGTTTTGTTTCTCCTGGCCCACGTGTACCTATGCCTCCAGCCTGCTGACTGTAGTTCTGGCCTTGACCCCTAAGACGAGGAAGCCGGTACTGAAGCTGAGCTAATTCTACTTGTGCTTTCCCTTCAGGGGTGTTCGCATTTTGTGCAAATATATCAAGGATTACAGCTGTCCGATCTAGAGCAGATCGGTGGAATATCCGCTCCAAGTTGAACTGTTGTCCAGGGGTCAACTCATCGTTGAACACAACAGTGTCAACGTCCAAGGTTTCTGATAAGTCATATATTTCCCTTGCTTTTCCTTTGCCGATAAAAGTTGCTGGGTCAGGAGAGGGTTTTTTCTGTATGACGGTTTCAACAACATCAGCACCTGCCGTATTGATAAGACGGCACAGCTCTTCGAGTTCGAGAAGTACTGACGCTTCATCTTTCCCTTCTCCAACAAAACCCACTGCAATTATTCGCTCCCTGAATGATCTATCAATGAGGCCTCGTTCTTCACCACCAAGATCACCGAACCCTCCGCGGTGTGATTTCTCTTCAAGCTCTGCCATGCCATTATCCATTAGAAGGGAAGCTCAAATTCTTCTATGCGTCTAGATTTACCCGTCAACAGAACTTTGTCATTCGCTAAGTTAATCTTCGCAGTTCCTCCCGCCATCGTTGCCTCGGACATTTCTTCAATTAGTCCCCATCTATTAGCAACGAAGGCACAGGCTGATGCTCCCGTTCCACAGGCTAAGGTAACTCCTGCTCCACGCTCCCACGTCAACATGGAAAACTCAGTTCTATTTTGAGCTTTAAAGAAGTGCACATTTATTCCCACAGGTTGCCATAGGGACTCAATATGAGGTCCCGCTGCAGCGACATCTACACCATCTAACGTTTCTACTTCTATTACCACGTGAGGATTTCCGATATCAGCGGTAGCTGCCTTAACAATATTAATTGATTCATGATGCAAAAAGTCCAGTAATGGGAGTTCGGGACCTTCTCTAACTAGGCCCATATCCACACTGATCTCAGCCTCGCCGTTCCTGAGATTGTTCAAAGTAACGTTACGAACTCCGGAACCCGTCAAAATTTGCAATGACTCTTCCTCAGATCTTGAAAATATTTCTTGGGCAAGACATCTAATGCCATTACCTGAAATTTCCGCTGAACTTCCATCAGCGTTAAAGAGCGTCATGTGGATATCTATTCCGTCGGAACTAGAAGGCGTCCCGAAAATTAACCCATCTGCGTCAAACCCGTTTTTAGGGCTGCAGACCGATACTGCCAACTGACTGCTGTCCTTAGGGACACTATCTTGTATGACTACCAGAAACTTGTTCCCGAGTCCTTCATACTTAATTAGGCGCATGTCGCCATTCTTCCACAAGAGAAGGGAGGACCTCTAATGGATTTTCATCAATATCAAACCACTGAATTCGAGGGTCTCTTCGAAACCATCGTTCTTGCCTTCTCGCAAATTTCCTAGTTTGTTGTTTCGCAATATCAATGGCTTCATCCAAGCTAATATTTCCGCTCAAGTGATCTAAGAATTGACGGTAACCCAATGCTTGACGAGCGGTGCGCGATAGGGTCCCATAGTTTTCAGTTAATCTACAAACCTCTTCGAAAAAACCCATTTCCATTTGTGCATTAAACCTCTTATCTATGCGCTGGTTTATCTTCTCCCTTTCCCATCTGGGAGCGACCATTCGAAATCTCGTAGGGGCATACTTCTGCATTCCCGGTCCGTAACTTGAAAATGGT
>CABZWT010000081.1:0-2881 GCA_902529525.1 Actinomycetota bacterium | reverse complement strand
TTGTTGGGCTGCTTGCTCTTTTGCTTCTTGAAGGTATACCAGGCTGGTGGCTGCTTCTAATGCTTTAACTATTTCTAAGTCTTCTGCTTCAAGAAGAGCTAAAAAAAGAATTAGATGTTCGAAGAGCCCATTGGGATAGTGTCCTTGAAACAGCTGTGCAAGAGCAGGAAGATATAACGGACTTCATAGTTGCAGAAGAAGAGCGAATTGCGAGAGAGCTAGAAGAAGCTCGACGTCGAGCTGAGCAAGAAGCACGACTAGGCCAAATTAGCGAATCGGGATGGGTCTGGCCTGGGGGTGGGGCAGTCACTTCATCATTTGGTATGCGACTCCACCCAATCCTTGGATATTACCGAATGCATAACGGTGTAGATATGCCATGTTCAATAGGAGATCCAATTAGAGCAGCAACAGAAGGTATCGTGACTATCGCAGAGGCGTATGGTGGGTACGGAAACACAGTCGTTGTCCATCACGCTAACTCTATTTCTAGCTTGTACGCTCATTTGAACGCATGGAGCGTCAATGTCGACCAATATGTATTTACTGGCGAACAAATCGGTACGTGTGGAACAACTGGACTTTCAACGGGTCCACATCTTCACTTCGAAATTAGAATTAGCGGTGTCCCTGTAGACCCGATGCCGTATTTGCCCTAACCGAAAACGGCAAAAATAGCTAGGACGCAAGTCCCTGCCAGAAGAAGAAAACCTATTATTAAAAGGTGAGGCACATACGGAGATGCAGCTCGAAGTGGGTTCCGTACACCACTAATCGGATCAGCTGGTTTACCTAGGGATGATTGGTCAATTGGTCTAGGAACCACACCCGGTGGGTCTATCTGAATCTCACTGTCTGTCTTGACCTTCTGGCTCCATCTACTCCCACTCCACCATCGCTGATCATGGCGATGATATGGGTCCGGTTCCCAATTTCCAGATGGGTTTTTATTCTGGTTATGGTCTTTATTTGTCATTCTTTCACTGACTCTGCTCGAAGTAATACAATATTCTCACATAATCTATTTTATTTAAACCCTCGATTAACTTTGGTTTAAACGGAAGGTACGAGTTTGGATATTGACCTAGGTAAAATTGCTTCAATTTTCGGCGATCAAAATGCTACGAACTTATCTGGGGTAGTAACTGGTTATTCCACGGATTCACGAACAACCGAAAAAGGAGACTTGTTTATTCCGCTAATTGCTGAAAGAGACGGGCATGATTTTATTGAAGATGCACTATCGTCTGGGGCAATAGGCCATTTATATAGTCACGGAAGAGCACAAAAAAATGGAATCAAAGTAACCAGCACTATAGAAGCTCTTCATATCTTAGCTAGCGAAGCCTTTAGGCAATTAGATCCAGTTGGAATTGGGATCACTGGATCAGTAGGAAAAACAACAACGAAAGATATGATTCGCAGATGCTTAACTCCTTCCTTCAAAGTGTGGGCCAGCGAGCGCTCATTTAATAATGAAATTGGGGTACCACTCACAATTCTCTCTTCGCCTTCAGAGACTGAGTACCTGATTTTGGAAATGGGAGCAAGGGGAATTGGGCATATCCAAAAACTCTGTCAGATCGCGAATCCAAAAGTAGGCGTCGTTACATGTATCGGCAATGCGCATAGCGAATTCTTCGGCGGCCTGGCAAACACAATCAACGCTAAAGGTGAGCTCGTAGAATCTCTGCAAGAAGATGCCCTAGCAGTATTAAATTTTGACGACCTAAACGTTCGAGCATTAGGTTCAAGGACCTCGGCAGAAATCCTTCTCTATGGCATGGAAGGTGGAGACGTAGTAGCAGAAAATATCACGGTCAACCCAGACCTAAAAGCAAGTTTCGACATGCGCTCACCTTGGGGCAGCTCCAAAATTCAACTAAACGTTCCAGGGAAACATAACGTCACTAATGCTCTAGCCGCAGCAGCCGTTGCGATGCATGCTGGTGCCCCAATTTCGACCGTTGCCAGTGGATTAGAGTCAGTAGAAATCTCACCACTTCGTATGGAAACATTCACCACGCCTAGCGGGATACTAATCATTAATGATGCGTATAATGCAAACCCACTATCCATGAAAGCAGCATTAAGCTCTTTGGTTGCAACCAGCAGAAAAAACCTCGTAGCCGTCCTTGGAGTTATGGCCGAACTGGGTGATGATCATGTAAGTAGCCACGAAGAAATAGGACAAATAGCCAAATCCAATAATGTTGACGTTATCTCACTAAATGTTAAAGAGTACGGGGGTCAGCTTGTTTCTACTATTGATGATGCATACCGGGCGATAAAAGACAAAATTCAAGACCCACAAAATACTGCATTATTGCTGAAAGGTTCTCGAGTTGTAGCACTTGAAAATCTTGCTCAAAAATTTACCGAATAACTAACACTATTCCGTAGGTAGTTGGGGGGGCATCAACGGTGAATTTGTTTTTTGATACTGCGAAAGTTTCACCGCATCACAGTGCTCGCACAGATATATTAACTTCGCGCTTTGCATAGAAAGTTGGGTTCCGCGAGATTTTGCTACAACAGCTTCATACGCTGGCCTCACTTCCTTGGACCCGCACTTATCGCAATACCGTTGAAGATCGCGTAACCACGTCAAGCCGCAGGATTCGCAATATACAGAAATTTCTTTGTCAATTGTTTTCCCAACTAGGTGATCAGATTCACCACACCTAGGGCAAGCGATAAGTAGTCCCACGATCAAATATTATTCAGCGTTCTACAAGTATTCAATAAAAATTCAATCGGTTAGGATCATATTGGAGGAATTGAAATGGGTGAAAGACAAACTTTTTACCAAATAATCGGAGTACCGGAGAACGCTAAACCGGAAGAAATTCGGGCAGCCTATCTAGCTAAAGCTAGGAAA
>CABZWT010000080.1:0-2971 GCA_902529525.1 Actinomycetota bacterium | reverse complement strand
TTTCTAAATCAGTAGATGAAATTTTGAATTCGATGTCCAAAAGTGAAAGAAATCCTCTAACGTTGCGAGTGTGAAGGCCCTCGTATTTGAACGCAAAGAGTTAAGGTATGCAGCAGCGACGATAGGGTCACGTGTCTCTCCTGGTATCGGATCACAAGTTGGACCTCTACGCCTTAAAGATATTGACCCTCCTGAAATAGCTGGTGATGGATGGGTTAGGGTTTTCCCCCTTCTGTCGGGGATCTGCGGTAGCGACCTCGCAACAGTTGATGGTAAATCTAGTCGTTATTTTGAACCCCTCGTTTCATTCCCATTCGTCCCAGGACATGAAGTTGTCGGGGAGCTCGAAGATGGCACGAGAGTAGCGCTCGAACCCGTTTTAGGACCGGAAAGTAGAGGCGAGGGACCAGCATTTGATGGCGCTTCACCGGGGGATGGAGAAGATTACGGATATCTGCTTAGCGGACCCATAGGAGATGGAATACAAATCGGGTATTGTGCAGGCACTGGTGGGGGATGGAGTACGGAGCTAATTGCACATAAATCACAAATCCATGAAGTTCCTGAAGATATTTCAGACGAAGGAGCAGTAATTCTTGAACCAGCTGCAGGCGGTGTCCACACAGCGCTAAAAGCTCAGATCCAATCTGGAGATGTTGTGGCAGTACAAGGGTCTGGCACTATGGGGCTATGCAGTATCGCCGCAATTCGGAAATTCACTGAAGCAGAAACCGTAATAGCTGCAGCAAAATATCCTCTTCAGCGTTCACTAGCAGAAGAGTTCGGTGCAGATATCGTCGTAGAACCATCAGAGTTGAAACGTGCTGTTCGACAAGTAACCGGCTGCAGAATGATCGGAAATTCACTATCTGGTGGCAGTAACGTCACAATCGATGCGGTAGGAAGTGCATCCTCCATAGAAACATCATTAGAAATAACCAGACCTAGGGGCCGTCTCGTAATGCTTGGCATGCCAGGAGTCACCAAGGTTGATCTAACTCCTTTGTGGCATCGCGAGATAGAAATGGTTGGCTCCTATACCTACGGAACTGAAACCCTTCCAGATGGATCAGTAACGAATAGTTATGCCTTAGCTTTCGAACTAGTTAGAGAAATGCAATTAGATAAACTTGTAACAGATTTATATCCACTTGATAGGTATAAACAAGCTATTCGTCATGCTGCCGAAGCCGGCTCTTTAGGGGCTATTAAGGTCGCTTTTGATCTCCGCGGGGAAAAACGCTAAATCTCAACTATGACGATTCAGGTTTCGGGGGTCGATAGAAAAGGCCCAACAGGCTTAGTGCTGCTGCCACTCCCCCGCCTGCTGAAATAATCAGGCCCACATACCCGTCTAGATCATCGGCTAATCCAATTCCATGATCGATCGACCATTCGCCAGGTCCAAGCATTGCGACTGTTACAGCGCCAATAGCTAAAACAAAGACATACTCCCATCCCTCATTAAGCACCATGAACCCATTTTTACTATGAACTGTCCAATACGCCACCGACATCAAACCGACAAAGCCAAGGGCAGCGAAAGAAGTAAGGAATCCGGCTGCTAAAAAAAGACCTGAACCTATTTCACCACATGCCGCAAAGTAAGCATGGACCTTTCCAGGACGCATACCCATACTGTCAAACCAACGGCCGGTTCCTTCAATCTTTCCTCCTTTGAAAAACTTGTTGTACCCATGTGCAGCAAGAGTAAGTCCCAAGGAGACTCGAAGGATGGTTAAGGCTAGATCTATTTCCATAATCGTTCAGTACTTTCTAGTCAGCGAGTTATATCTAAAAGACTGCCATATTTCATTCATAAATGCTCGTTCTAGCGGAACAAGCAATAATCAAGTTTCCAGATCATCAAATTTCGACGTAGTAGGCGATAGATGATCCCTGAATCAGGCACAACACTTAAGTTCTCCCTCTACGATAGAACTTGTGTTCGTTACAACCTTATTCATCCTCGCAGCTATTGCTATGGGCTACGCAATTTTACGAATTGGGATAAGCGTCTTACGAATTCTGTCGACCCCTTTGCCGGAACCACCTCCTGCAGGTGAACTTCGAAAAGTGAAGCTCAATTATCTATGTTCTTTGTGCGGGAGTGAGGTCAGGATGACCGTAGCTACTGCTGAAGAGCCAGATGCCCCTCGACATTGTATGGCTGAAATGGATCTAATTTCTGAAGAATAAGTCGACGGTCAAGACTATTTAATCGTCACCAAAATGAGAATGTTGTGGACTATGTTAAAGATGTTAAAGATGTTTGACATGGGAAAATAGTAAGTTATCCACAGGTTGTGAGTAAAAATGGGGATAATTACATCAATGTAACTTAGATATTTACTTCGAATTCAGGTCTACGTCAGTGAAGCTGGGTAGCAGTGATAATTCCTGCGAGCACCATTCCGAGGCCCCCCAATAGGTACCAGTTATTTGTTCCTCCTGGGAGAAGGTCAACATAGTTGACGATTATCATTGCCGTTCCCAAACCAAGTAAAGAAAACATCGTCGGCGCTACCCAGCGTGAACTAATTTTCTTTGAAGGAATATACCCCATCGAAGTGGTCCCACTTGGGGGGAGATTCGAGGGCCGCGTTCCTTTTTCCGTAATACGACTATTACTTTTTCTATCTTTCGGAGGTTTTCCCATGGTCTAATAATAGAAGACAAGGGACAGAAATGTTATTTCCCGTAATATTTCCTTAGAGATCCACTACCCTCGCAATAATGACTTCTGAAGTTCTGGTAATCGATAATTACGACTCGTTTGTTTATATTCTTGTCCAGTATCTCGGAGAGTTAGGTGTGGAGCCGCTCGTATATCGTCATGATCAAGTCTCTCTAGAAGAAGCAATTGATCTTAACCCTGAACGAATCTTAATCAGCCCTGGCCCTGGTACTCCCGATGACGCAGGTATTTCAAATTCTCTAATTTCTCATTTCAAGGATATATGTCCAATTC
>CABZWT010000079.1:0-2972 GCA_902529525.1 Actinomycetota bacterium | reverse complement strand
ATCTCGGAAACTGGTGACCAGTTGCCCATCTCGTCGTAGGTCCAGATGCTGCCATCAGGAGCATGCCATTCCCATCTGCCATCTTCTTCGTAATGGACCCAACCCCACTCAGGGCAGTCGAAACAATCTTCTGACCAACCTGGAAGGTCTCGGTAGTCTTCGTAGACTACGCCGTAGTCAGGATCGTCAACAAGGACGAGTGCTCGTTCCCATCCTGTTCCGTTCCAGAGCCACATTGAGAAGTCATCTTCTGGGTCTGACCCTGGTTCGACCCAGGCGTATCCGGAATAGATGGTTCCTTCATCTACGGAGCCAAATTCAACTGTTGTCCAGCCCCATTCACCGTCTTCTGGGCAAGGAGGGAAACAGCCTTCGAAGGTTTTTTCTTCTTCATTGTCATAATCGTCGTAATCTGATTCAAAGTCTTCGGCGTACCCGTCATCAACATCATCGACATTGACGTCTTCACCTTCTTCAGCAGGAACAATGACAACGTAAATCAGAACCCGTTGTTGGTCCTCTTCAAGAATCTCGTCACTGCTCTGGTAGTCACCATCTTCGTCATAGTCATAAGATGGAACGTCGTTATCGTAATTCGGATTATCAGTTCCTTCATCTTCCGGACAGGGGAAGCATTCCTCTATGTACCCAGGGACATCAGCTTCAGTGTCGTACACGTCACCAGAATCCAGATCTTCCCATCCGGGAAGGCTTGATTTCCAAATAAACTCACCTGCTTCAGTTGTAAGGATCCAGTCCCCGTCACCGTTCTTATGGATGCCATATGGTGGGTTAGGTTGCGGACATGCATCTTCAGGAGTCTCTTCTGGTGTTTCTTCTGGTGTTTCTTCTGGTGTTTCTTCTGGTGTTTCTTCAGGTTCTTCAGGGGGAAGGAGAGGGTTTCCACATGCACAACGTGCTCGAGGGATGCCATCTTCATCTACTAGTACAGCAGTTCCCGCTTCGAGTACAGCGAGGAACGGAACAGCTTCACCGTTTGAGTATCCGTGGTTCGTTACTAGTGTGTTTTGAAGAAGAACCGCTGGGGTTAATCCTCGAATGTAATCGGATAGTTCGTCCACATCGATGCCCTGGACCTCTGCCCATGCAGCTCCTATAGCGGGGTTTGCTTCAAGAAAAGCGATCAGTTTGTCTATGTCACAAGCATTTTCTCCAGTTCCCCCATACAGGCCAGTAGCGCTACCGCTTACTAGACCGGATTCCAGTGTCTCTGTCGGAATATCTAGCGTATAAACCGCGTAAGAAGGGGTAAACGGATCAGGGCCGACAGATTTCGCCGGTTGAAAGACGTAGTCGGTCTGAGGTGAAAGACCCGTTAACCCAGTTAATTCGGTTTTGGGCTCCACAGAACTGTCGCCGTCGTCATTATTTACGACTATAAGTGTGGTTACGAGCGCAATAATGGCTAAAACAGCCAACGCGGCAAAAGCCTTTACTCTTTTTTGTTGAAATAAAAGAGCCATCTGAGTACTAAAGGACTCCAATTTTGAAGTTTTGTCATTCATATTTTTCTATACCTACGCATTTCTATAGTGAGTTGTTGTATAAGTACGACAAATTTCCCCAACAAATCTTACACCCCAAGTGAACTTTTTTATAGATTCTGGTTAGTTTTGAAAGATGAAACTTGGGCTAGGCCTCGACATTTACAATAAATCTCAGCTGGTCTTACCCACAGAGGCCGTCATTCATGCAGAAAAGAGCGGATTTCACTCCGTCTGGACAGCCGAAGCCTATGGAATAGATGCCCTTTCACCACTAGCGTATTTAGCCGCGGTAACTGAACGTATCAAGCTTGGAACGGCGATCGTTCAAGTAGCTGCAAGAACTCCAGCAGCTACGGCCATGCACGCAATGACAATAGATGCCCTCGCAGGTGGGAACCGAACCATTATTGGGTTGGGGGTTTCAGGGCCGCAGATCGTTGAAGGGTGGTACGGTCAGCCATGGGGAAGCCCGCATCACTGGCTAAGAGACTATGTGGCCATTATGCGTAAAGTCCTAGAGCGGCAGATCCCTGTCGAACATGAAGGGAAACAAATCCAGCTTCCGTTCGAAGGTGCAGGTGCAATAGGTCAAGGCAAAGCTCTTAAATCGATCTTGCACCCTAGCGGCGGGATCCAAATTTGGATAGCTTCCGGAGCCCCGATGAATACTGCCCTTGCGGCTGAAGTCGCTGACGGCTGGCTTCCCATGGGATATGGTCCTGACGGATGGGAAATCCACGGGCCGAATTTAGAGAAAGGATTTCAACGTCGCGCAGATACTGCGGTTCCGAAATCTGACTTTCAACTTTTCACGAATCTGACTGTGGAAATAACTGATGATATTCAGACAGCTATCGACAAACGAAAACCCATGACAGCTATGTACGTAGGCGGAATGGGAAGTAAAGAACATAACTTTCACAGAGATTCAATGGCTCGAAGAGGCTTTCCCGAACAAGCCAACCTTATTCAAGAACGCTGGCTGGCTGGCGATAAAGAAGGAGCGATTAGGGCTGTCCCTGATGACTACATCGATATGGGCGGACTTTTTGGCCCAGAAGAGCGAATTAGGGAGCGGTACCCGCTCACAGTTACCCAAGGGGTGACGGGCCAGATCCTCAGATCAACCGATTTAGCCACTATTGAACTTGTCGCTGAGATTGTCAGCGACCATTCTGGTTTGGATTAGCTCAAGTCGCAGGAAACCTTTGAACCGACTAGTGTCTCTGTAGCGTAACGAGGAGGGGCAATGCCTGAAGCAGTAAATGGTGATACCACGTTGTTCTACGACACGATGGGTGACCCTGATGACCCGACAATTCTGCTTGTCATGGGCTTAGGGGCACAGATGGTGGCTTTTCGGGAAGAATTCTGCCAACTTCTAGTTCGGGCCGGATTTCATATCGTCCGTTTTGATAAAGTTTGGATTTGGGAAGCCCCTTCTGGAGAAGTCTTCACAATGAA
>CABZWT010000078.1:0-3040 GCA_902529525.1 Actinomycetota bacterium | reverse complement strand
TTAAGAAGGCAAACTTTCCCAGAGTACGATAACTGGAGCGTTTCGAAAGGTTTCACAACTTCTATTGATAAGCCTCCGGCTTTCATAGAACCATTATCAGCGATTTGGGGCCGGTCAAACATGAATCCAACTTGGCCATTTGGTAAGTAAACGCATATTGACATTTCCGCGTACCCTTCATTAACCCGGTTTCCAAGGCGGAACCAGCCGCCGATTTCCTTCTCAATATCAAACGTATTGAAATACATTGACTCGTTATAGTTACTGGCCTCATCAGGTTCATGCGTGTACTCATCTGAAGGCTCTAGGACGGTGATGATTTTTTTAGTACCCATACAAAAACAATAGTCTCAGTTGGCTGTAATCCAAAGAATGGCTTTTATCGTGCCATAGTTCATCCTTGCAGGGGTAACTCGTTTTGTTTCTCAATGGCTTCTTTGATCTAATAGGAATAGCCATAATGAGTGGAGGATGACATGGAAGAGGGTCGCTTAGCGAACAAAGTTACCGTAATAACGGGAGGCGGAAATGGCATTGGTAGGGCGACTGCTCTGCTATTTGCAAAAGAGGGAGCGTCAATAGTTGTAGCTGATATTCAGGAAGATAAAGCAGAAGAAACCTCACAAATGATTATTGACTCAGGTGGTCAATCAATTCCCATCCGTGTTGATGTGACAAGCGGAGCAGACAATGAAAGGATGGCAAATTTAGCTGTCGATAGTTTTGGGGGCTTAGACTGCTTAGTCACAGCCGCAGGAATAAGCCATGCTAATTATGTTTCCGGCGATATCGAACCAGATATTAAAAACGTTGTTACTAACCGAGCCGACTATTTGGAGCGGCCCGGGTGGGAATTTGTTGAAGGCGACCCCGATCACTTCGATAAAGTTCTTGCCGTGAACCTTAAGGGTACGTTACTCGGCATGCAGGCTTGCGTCGCACGAATGCTTGAATCGGAAACAAAGGGTTCAATTGTCACAATTGCGAGTATCGCTGCGAAACATCCCGATGCTGGACCATTGGCCTATACAACTTCAAAGGCCGGAGTTTGGATGATGACAAAGAAAGCAGCACGAATGCTGGGTCCAGTGGGGATCCGTGTCAATTCGATAGGGCCAGGGTTTATTAACACCCATATGACAGCAATTATTGATTTTATGGATGAGGTCGAAACCGCTGCGTTTAACGCGATGATCCCTTTAGGGCGTAGGGGCGAACCTGCTGAAATTGCTAGTGCAGCATTATTTCTATGTAGTGATGAATCTAGTTACTTCACAGGTGAGATTTTGCACCCAGACGGGGGCTTCTTTACAGAGTAGGTCTTAAAGGCCAAGACCTCTTCCTACAATCTCTTTCATAATTTCTGTCGTTCCACCATAAATACTTTGGACTCTTCCGTCGCGCCATAAACGTGAAATCGGATATTCATCCATGTATCCGTACCCTCCAAAGAATTGAAGGCATTGATCGATGGCTCGCTTCTGGAGCTCAGTTGCCCACCATTTAGCCATAGCAGCTTCATCTGCCGTGAGGTTTTTAAGGTTATGAGCAAGCACGCATTTGTCAATGAACGCCCACGTAAGCTCTAGTTCAGTAGCGATCTCAGCCATCTTGAAACGTGTATTTTGGAAACTTCCAATTGGCTGTCCAAACGCCTGTCGTTCCTTCACATACTCCAAAGTCAGATCAAAGGCGTATTGTGTTCCCGCAACTGCCGAGATGGCAATGTTCAGTCTTTCCTGAGGAAGGTTGAACATCATATAATAGAACCCCTTATTCGCTTCTCCTAAAAGGTTTTCAGCTGGAACACGAACATCTGTAAAGAAAAGCTCTGCAGTGTCTTGACTGTGTCTTCCAACTTTGTCAAGGTTGCGTCCTCGTTCAAAGCCTTCCATACCTCTTTCAACAACTAGTAGCGAGACTCCTCTATGTCCGGCTTCAGGATTTGTTTTTGCCGCCACAATCACCAGATCGCTGATAATGCCATTCGAAATGAAAGTTTTTGCACCATTTAGTACAAAAGAGTCCCCATCCTTAGTGGCCGTAGTTGAGATCGCTGCTAAATCGGAACCTGTTCCCGGCTCAGACATAGCTATTGCAGTGATGTATTGACCACTGACCAACCCCGGTAGCCACCTTTCCCGTTGTTCATCAGAGCAGAACTCTAAAAAATATGGGATACATATATCGTTATGTAACCCCAGCCCAGAAGCTGCTGCAGCAACCCCAGCCATATCAAATTCCTCTTGCATGATTTGATTAAAGCGGTAATCCGCGATCCCGCCTCCTCCGAATTCCTGAGGGATATCAATGCCTAGAAAGCCGTTCGATCCGGCAATTTCAAATAGGGAACGATCTATGACACCTTTCTCTTCCCAGGTTTGGTTATTCGGAACTATTTCTTTGTCAACAAACTGTCTGAACGACTCTCGGAACAAATGGTGCTCTGATTCAAAAATAGTTCGTTCCATAGTTATCCATTCCTACCTTAGGAGAGTATAGATTCTTCCAAGGAAGTAACAATATTTGGAGTTTCTAATCCATCCGTTCGGAACCCTATCAGTCCAGTTATTGAGACATATCCTGCATCAACTAAAGCCGTATCTGTATCCGGACTTAACTCAACGTCTCTTGGAGTAACTTTTATCCGAAGGACCCCGGGTCGAGCTTCCTCAAGAGATGTTTTTGTCGTTCCAAAAGCAGCAATCCTTCCCCAGCGAACTCCCCGTAACGAGTCCGTCCGTTCATTTGGAATGTTGATATTCCACACGGTTTTCCGAGGAAGCTCAAGAACCTGTTGAACAGCAGCAACTGTAACTTCGCCGCTCGTTTCCCATAACATAGGTTCCCCATTCCTTTTCTGACTAACAGCGATACCTGAGATGCCAAAATTTTGTGCAATCATTGCTGCGCCTACAGTTCCGGAATGAAGAATCCCGCGACCGCAATTTGCTCCGTCATTGCTTCCCGAAATAACTAACTCCGGCGGTTTCCCAAATCTTCCAAGCATTGCAGACAAGACACAGAATGCCGGTGGTCC
>CABZWT010000077.1:0-3088 GCA_902529525.1 Actinomycetota bacterium | reverse complement strand
GTCATGGATTTAGAAAGGCCGAAAATATTGTGGCTGCTCTGGAGGCTGAGTACTCATTCTTTTCCCAAATTTTCGGATTTCGAACTGCTGATGCCATAAAGGAAGTTGCAATAGTAAGGGGTTCCTAGAGCTATATTGAGCTATTTAGCAACTGATAGTTGTCTACTCATTCCTAGAAGTGTTCCATCTCGAAGCCATATTTGCCCATCTTCTTCAAGGTAGCCATGGGAGATGTGGCGGGTTGCGAATCGTACGAGTACCCATTCGGCTGCAGGCCAATCGAGAGTGTTGATCTCTGCCCTGATATGAACAGTTAAGTCAACCGTGGGAACAAATTGTATTTTGGGGGCCATAGCAAAAATAGGTGGAGGTAGAGCGTCCGAAATCGCAACTATTAAAGGAGTTCCTGTGAGAGTAGGTTCTACAGGTCGTATCCACCATGAAAGCTCTGCTTCTTGCCTCTGTTGTCCGATTGCTTGCTGTGTCAATTCTTCGCCCATGGCAGATCTCGTTTCCCACTGCTCTCGTAGTCGAATTGGATGCTCGATGATTTTATCGATCGGAGTGCATTTATCTGGGGAAGGAACTTTAGGCATTTTCAACTGAGGCTCAGGAGGACTTTCCCCTGCAGATCCCCATACCCCCGTCGCTAACAATAAGGTTCTGTCGTTCTGGACTAGTTCGAGTCTCAAAAAATCGACAAGTCGGCCACTGCGCTCTGTCTTCACAGTGATCCTAGCTTCCCCCAGTTTAGGGGGTGACAGGAAATGAGTTGTCAGGCTCCTTAGTTGCCGCTCTGGGGAATTGAGGTGGAGATTGCCAGCATTTGCAAATAATGCAGCTAAGTAACCTCCATTAGGGCCTGCGACTATCCAGTACTTGTCATGAATCGTTAGGTTATATTCTCCGGTGCCAACTTGTTCAAGCGCAATGTGATCTTGAAATGACATTATTGGTGTAGTTTCCTTTGCTTATAGTTTCAAATATTGAGAGAAACTAGGTTCTTCCCATTCAGGTACATGATTTTTTCAACTTCTTCCTGATTGAAACCCTGCAGGTCGTTGATGAATTCGGTAGGATCAGCTAGTCCTTCAGCGTGGGGGAAGTCAGATCCGAAGAGAATATGATCTACGCCCAAGAGGTCTCGAAGTTCCAAAAGGTCGTCTTCGTAGTAAGGAGCCACCCAGATATGATTTCGAAATATCTCAACAGGGTCACTAGGGAATGCATAACTTGCCTGCTTATAAGCTTTCCCTAAGCGCTTTACTAGACCACTAACCCAATCTGATCCATTCTCAATAGTGCAGACACGTATTTTGGGAAATCTGTCAAATAACCCACCGCCTATTAGTGCTGCTACTGTATCTGCGATATTGGAGTAGGTGAGTAACCTTTTAAGAGGATCGTATCGGAACGCTTCAAACTCCGTAGTAAGTCCCCAGTGGGCAAACATAAAATCGTACGCAGCATCTCCCGCATGAAAAGCAACAGTTAGTCCCGAATCATTGACACGGTCCCAAAATGGGTCAAATGCTTTATCGGCAGGACTCTTTTTCCCATCATGTGTCGATACTGCAGAAGCACGTAGATTGATCAGCCGAGCATCGTTTTCTAAGGCAAATTCCAGTTCTCTGATGGCATTATCTACATCTGCGAGCGTGATATACGGAGCGGTGAAGAGTCGGTCTTTGTAATTGAATCCCCAATCTTCTAGGAGCCATCTATTGAATGCAGTAAAGGATGCTACTAATGCGGGGATATCGTTTTCGAGGGCAGACTCCATCCCAACTCCTAATGTCGGGAAGAGAAAGCATCCATCTAGTCCTTGCTCATCAAGTTTTTTGATCTTAGCGTCTTTATCTCGGTATTCAGGTCGTTCAGCAATGGGTTCCAAGTCTCCAAAAGCGTCACGAATATCTGAGACTGAAACTCTGCCTCGAAAGTAGGCGTCCAGGCACCCTGGCTGAGCTATTGGATCAAACGTCGGGTTTGGGATAAAGCGATTAACTTTTCCTCCAACCAGAAGTCTTCTTTTTCCGTTTATCTCTGACCATTGAATCCCACGACTTTTTAAATGAGGGTCCATATAGCGAGTGAATGCATCTTCGGCCTCGTAATAGTGATGATCACAATCAAACGCACTGAAATTCAAGTCAGCCACACCGATATCCTTTGCATGTAAATAGTGCTGGCGAAGAAATCACCAGATATGCCAAATACTTATTGTAAGTACATATACGTAAATTGTTGCCCTTATTAGTGCAAGACCTTCTAGATTAGAATGATGGCACGTGTCTTAATAACAGAGAAAATCGCCGACGCTGGAATTGAGCGGCTACGCGAAGCAGGCCATGATGTTGATATAAAACTCAATTTATCTGAAGATGCCCTGTTAGCTGAAGTGAAGGACGCTGACGCTGTCATAATTCGTTCGGCGACAACTATCACTAAGGAAGTTATCAATAGCGCTGAGAAGTTGTTGGTAATTGGTAGGGCCGGAATTGGCCTTGACAACGTCGACGTTAATGCAGCTACTGAGCAAGGCGTCATGGTAGTCAATGCCCCAAAGTCAAATATCCTTTCAGCAGCAGAACATACAATTGCCTTGATACTTGCCCAAGCGCGCAATATTCCGCAAGCAAATTCTGCTTTGAAGAGCGGAAGATGGGAGCGCAATGAATGGACGGGCGTCGAACTTGCCGATAAAACTCTTGGAATCATAGGCCTCGGAAGAATTGGTAAATTGGTGGCTCAGCGCGCACTTGCGTTCGGGATGAATCTTGTTGCATACGACCCATTCGTTGCTGCTGAGAGGGCCCGTCAACTGTCGGTCCAACTAATGTCCTTGGAAGAATTAATACAGATTTCGGATTTCTTAACAATCCACGTAGCAAAGACACCGGAGACAGAAAATCTTATTAATGCTGAGCTGCTTTCCCACGCAAAGCCTTGTCTAAGGATAATTAATGTTGCCCGAGGTGGAATTGTTAACGAGGCTGACTTAGCTGAAGCGGTCACAGTAGGAAAAATTGCTGGGGCGGCGATCGACGTATTCGAAAATGAGCCGGTCACTGAATCTCCACTCTTT
>CABZWT010000076.1:0-3113 GCA_902529525.1 Actinomycetota bacterium | reverse complement strand
TTTATTCTTATTTGGAGTTTTTTTGGCATTAATGAATATGCGAGGTAAATGGGCAGAAGGAATTATGCCCAGAAATCTCATCTGGATCGTAAAAGACCGACTCGCTGTTTGTGAGCGCCCTGGAGGTTATGGGCCACAGCATCGGAAAGTTCGGCGTATCGAGGAATTAATTTGGATTCGAAGAAATGACTTCAAGCGCGTCATTTCCATCATTCCCGCTGCACATAACCTTCATAATTACGAGGAGTTTGACATTGATTATGTCCATCGTCCGATTGCTATTGGCGACCACTTACATGAAGTCCTCGGTACTTTATATGTTGATTTGAACAAACTCATAGCCCATGGTGAACGACTTCTTATGCACCATGAGGACGTTGGAGATGATATCGGGGGAACTATGGCCGGATACCTTGTTTGGAATGGATTCGTCGATACTCCTCACAAAGCCATAACAGTTATTGAGCGAATGATTAATCGAGTCATCGGTTCACATGGGAGAGAAATTGTTTCGGCAGCAATGGAACTTCCATCTCCTGAGGAGCTTACTCCTGAGGAAGATGAAGAATCGACGATGGAAGATGAGAGCCTCCAATTTCAAGAGAGCTCAAACTTCGAAGAGATCGCCACTGAATAGAGGTTTTACTATGCCTCAAGCATTTCTTGGACTGGGATCTAATATTGGAGATCGGATGAAGTTTCTTCAAGATGCCGTGAAAGAGATCCCCGACCTTGTCGGTGTTTCCGGAGTGTATGAAACCGATCCGATTGGTGGTCCTGACCAAAGTAAATTTTTAAACATAGTAGTTGAACTTGAAACAGATCTCGATCCTAGAGGGCTCCTTAATCTGGCACAAACATTAGAGAGAAAAGCAGATAGGCGAAGAGAAGTCCGCTGGGGTCCGCGTACTTTGGACGTAGATGTTTTATGGGTTGATGGACAGGTGGTTAATGATCCCGATCTCATAGTTCCTCACCCACGGATGAGAGATAGAGCATTTGTCATGGTTCCTTTAGGAGAATTATCTCCAGATTTCCTAAGCGGTTGGACTGACTCAGAAGAGGGTCAAGTAAGCCGGATTGCAGATTGGTAACACGTGCGCGTACGAATCGTAGGACCTGGCAGAGCAGGTCTAAGTTTTTCGAAAGCTTTCACAAGAATTGGATGGCAGGTTCTTGAACATTTAGGGAGAAATGATGACCTTACAAACGCTGCTGAAGGAGTTGACCTTGTTCTCCTGTCAGTTCCGGATAAACAAATAAGTAATGTCGCCCAGAAAATTACGGTTTCTAACTCTAACTCTGCGGCCATTGTTCACATATCAGGATCCCTTACTCTAGATCCGCTAAGCCACCACGAACGGATAGCATCCTGTCACCCTCTCCTTTCTTTACCTGACTCCTCATTAGGAGAGAAACGTCTTCTTGATAAGGCATGGTTCGCCGTTGCTGGGGATCCTATTTCTATAGAGATTGTTCGAGCTTTTGACGGTAAATATTTCCATGTGCCTGACGAGAAAAGAGCCCTCTATCACGCTGGAGCCTGTATTGCGGCAAATCATTTAGTTGTTCTTCTCTCACAAGTCGAACGTATCTGTGAAATAGTGGGTATTCCTTTTGAAGCTTATGCAAACCTAATTCAAGGTACTTTAGATTCAGTTACAACAATAGGGTCAAAGAAATCGCTAACAGGCCCCGCTGTTCGAGGAGATTTATCAACGATTCAATCTCACCTCGATGCACTTCCTCAAACGGAAAAGTTCCTCTACAGTTGCCTTTCTGAAGCAGCTCAAGAATTTGCAACTAAAGAAACCAAATCGCAGAATATGAAAACATGAGATTAGTAACACAAGTATCTGAAGTGCATGAATTTATTGATGAATGCCGGGTACAAAAAAGCACTGTTGGCTTAGTTCCAACTATGGGTTTTCTCCATGAAGGCCATACTTCTCTCATGCAACGTGCAGGTAACGAAAATGACAAAACAATTGTGACTATCTTCGTTAACCCTCTCCAATTTGCTGAAGGAGAGGACCTTTCTAGCTACCCTCAAAATCTCGAAAAGGATATAAGCGAATGTGAAGCTATTGGCATTGATCTACTTTTCGCTCCATCTTCTGAAGAAATGTACTCGCAACCGATTCTTACTTCAGTCCAAATTGACCAATTGATGAACGGTATTGAAGGAGCATCCCGTCCGACTCATTTCTCCGGAGTAGCAACCGTTGTAGCAAAACTCTTCAACATCGTTGGTCCATGTAACGCATACTTTGGTGAGAAAGACTGGCAACAATTACAAGTGATTTCAACAATGGCCAGAGATCTCTCATTTCGCGTTAAGGTGCTTGGATGCCCGACAGTCCGGCAATCTGACGGCCTAGCACTTTCGAGCAGAAACGCATATCTAAGCCTAGAAGAACGAAAAGCAGCGACAGCCCTATCACGGTCTCTGCAAATCGCTTCGGAAAATGTCCAAGCTGGTGAAACGTCAGCTGTGGTAATCAAGAGCCAAATTATTGATGAAATCTCCGATGAAGCTCTCGTTACCCTTGATTATGTTGAAATAGTAGAGGGCAGCTCCCTAATAACGATTGATCAAATTTCTAAAGGTGCTCGAATCCTTATAGCTGCAAAAGTTGGAAAGGCGAGACTGATTGACAATGTCGATCCATACTTTGGGATCAAATAAGCTGACGCGCTTAATTTCGAAAATGCATCCTCTAGCAAAGAGAATTGATCAATTCCCAGCAATACACCTCAACGCCTGCGACACTTAATCTCATATGGAACTTCCGTATCAATTCACCGTTACTGCAACAACAAAGGAAATTCGCGCAGACTACGCCTCGTTAGACGAGGGTACTGGTTCAGGAAAGAGCGCGACTATTGCCGGAAGACTTATGTTGAGGCGGGTTCAGGGCAAGGTAGCTTTTGGCGATCTACAGGATATGAGCGGACGCATACAACTCTTTGCCCCTGCAAAGGTAACTCCTGAATTTGACTCTTTCACGAGTCTCAATATTGGCGACTGGATCGGCGTCACAGGTGAGATCATGAAGACAAAAAGAGGAGAACTATCAGTAAAAGTCGAACAATGGGGAATCCTTGCCTCG
>CABZWT010000075.1:0-3295 GCA_902529525.1 Actinomycetota bacterium | reverse complement strand
ACGTTTCTTCTGAAGAGCTGCAAAACCAGCTATCACTTTCTTACGGGTGTCTGCAGGATTAATTACGTCATCAATGTAACCCCGTTCTGCGGCAATATACGGGTTAGCGAAACGTTCAGTGTAATCATCTACGAGTTCGTTTTTTCGCTGTTCCGGGTCGGCAGCAGATTGGATTTCTCTGCGGTGAATAATTTCGACTGCTCCCTGTGGTCCCATCACAGCAAGCTCAGCTGTTGGCCAAGCAAATGAAATATCTGAACCTACGGATTTTGAATCCATAACAACATAAGCTCCTCCATAGGCTTTGCGAGTAATGACTTGAATTCTTGGGACAGTAGCTTCGCAATATGCGTAGAGGAGTTTCGCACCATGACGAATAATTCCTCCGTATTCCTGATCGACACCCGGTAAGAATCCGGGAACGTCAACTAGCGTGAGAAGAGGAATGTTAAAGGCATCGCAAGTTCTAACAAATCTCGCAGCTTTAGATGAAGATTCAATATCAAGTACCCCTGCGAGAACCAAGGGTTGATTTCCAACAACACCAACTACTTTTCCATCAAGGTGTCCAAATCCGCATACGATACTTTGCGCCCAAGAAGGGAAGTATTCCATAAAGTTTCCGTCATCGAGAATAGATTCAATAATCTGACGCATGTCGTAGGGCTGATTTGGGCTCTCAGGCATAATCTCTGATAGTTCAGGGCATAACCTTTCTGGATCATCAGTTGATTCAAAAGTTGGTGGGCTCTCCATATTGTTTGAAGGGAGAAAAGATAGAAGTGTTTTAACGGCATCAAGAATTTCTTCTTCGGTTTCACTAACAAAGGTAGCGACACCTGATTTACTTGCATGGCTGGTCGCGCCACCAAGCTCTTCAAGAGTAACTTCTTCTCCTGTGACTGTTTTAACCACATCTGGTCCTGTGATAAACATGTGAGATTTCTCTCTGACCATGAAAATAAAATCCGTCATTGCAGGACTATAAACGGCCCCTCCAGCACAGGGACCTAAAATAACGCTTATCTGTGGAATTACTCCTGAAGATTGAACATTTCTGTGAAAGATACCTCCGTAGCTATCAAGACTGACCACTCCTTCTTGTATCCGCGCTCCAGCTCCATCATTAAGACCAATCATGGGGGCTCCAGTTGATAAAGCTAGATCCATTACCTTATGGATTTTTTCAGCAAAGACTTCACCAAGTGCACCACCCATCACCGTAAAGTCTTGGCTAAAAACAAAAACTTGGCGGCCATCAATAGTTCCCCAGCCAGTAATAACGCCATCTGTATATGGTCTCGTTTCCAGACCAGCTTCGTGCGCACGGTGCCGGGCAAGCATATCAAGCTCATTGAATGAACCTGTGTCGAGAAGATAATCTATTCGTTCTCGAGCGAGAAGTTTCCCTTTCTCCTGCTGGCGTTCTATCGATCGCTCTGTTCCGGCGTGTAAAGCTTCTTGTTTCCGACGCTCGAGTTCTTCGATTCGTTGTTCCATTGTGTAATCAGCCATCTTGGTGGTAAGGGTACTGTGTTTCAGCTGTAGATCTGTAACTATTCGGCCTGAACATAAAAAAAGTTCATCCTAACTCTTCTGACCTGCGGTAATACTAGTTTCATTCTTGAAAAATTCATTAAAAATCTTGGGTAATGTATGTTTTTGGTATGGGCGAATCACATAGCATAGATGACCTTCTCTACAGTGAAGATCATTACGCCGATCCGTATCCCCTATGGGAACGTATGCGCCATGAAGCACCAGTTTTTTATGACAAAAGGTTAAATGCCTGGCTACTTACCCGCTACGAGGATTGTGTCGATGCCTTTTCAAATCATACGGACTTCTCAAATCAATTGTATTCAAAAACACTAGGTGTCGTTTTTGGACCCACAATGCTTGATAAGGATGGCCATGAACATGTGGTCCAAAGAAGAATCGTTGCTCCAGAGTTTGTAGGGAAACGTTTTGAACCCTACTACGAAGCAATTGACCGGAATGCCCGTCACTTAATCGACAACTTCCCTGACTCCGGTGTCGTTGATCTCGTTAATGCATTTACGACTCGGCTTCCTGTAAATGTGATCGTTGACATGTTAGGGATGGACCAAAGCGATCATGACCGATTTCATGAGTGGTATACGACTATGATGGCCGGCTTATCTGTAAAGGATCTTCTCGAAAGCCAATTCAGTTCCGAAAAGCAAAATCTTGGAGTTTTAGCTCATGAGGAGTTAGCTGAATATGTTGCTCCGATCATTGAGGATAGAAAATCATGCCCTGTTAATGATTTAATTTCAAAGATTGTCCATGCCGAAGCTGAAGGACAAAAGTTAACTTTGACTGAGATTCAAGCATTCATTTCTCTTCTTCTCGTTGCCGGAGGTGAGACCACGGATAAAGGAATTGCGAATATGTGGACTCAGCTTCTGTTGAATCCCGATCAACTTGAGGCAGTTGTAGATGACCATGAGCTTTTTGATGCAGCCTTTTCTGAAATGATGCGGCACTCTCCCCCCGTACCTGGCCAGCTGAGATATTCAATAAATGAAGTTACGTTCAGTGGTGTGACAATTCCTTCAAATCAAGCCGTCTATATCCAATTAGCGTCGGCAAATAGTGATGAAACAATATTTTCAGATCCAAGATCTTTCAATATTGAACGCGAGGACCTGCATTTAAGTAAGGAACGCAAGATGGGCCATCACGGTGATGAGGGGCGATACGGGCATCTTGGATTTGGATTAGGGAAGCATTTCTGTTTGGGATACGAAATGGCAAGGCTCGAAGCTGTTATGGGTTCAACTTTGTTAAGTGAAAAAATGAAAAATCCTCGTTTAGCTGATGGTGCTAGTACTGCATTTATTATGAAAAACGGTACTAGGTCTCCTATAGAAGTCCTGATTGAATATGATCAGGCATAGGATGATCGATGGAATGTCCACGATTTGATGCAGGAAAGTAAAAAAATATGGGACATGTTGGGATCATTGGCGGAGGCGTAACAGGACTAGCTGCTGCTCTTTCTTTATCGAAAATCGGTTTTCAGGTTACGGTATTCGAGAGTGATTCAACCCCTATGCCGGCCTCACCCGAAGAAGCTTTTAATTGGAATCGTCGAGGCGCTCCACAAGTTCGACATTCTCATGCCCTTTTGGGAAGACTCCATAACCTTCTTAGAGATTTTCATCCTGAAGTTCTTAAAATGCTCCTTGATGTCGGCGCGACTGAAATAGATTTGGCGCAGCATATGCCCGAAACTCTTGATGATTTATGTCCGGACCCTGAAGACAAG
>CABZWT010000074.1:0-3772 GCA_902529525.1 Actinomycetota bacterium | reverse complement strand
AATTCTCTTTGATGATAAGGAAGTGACTGTTGAAGATGCAGCAACTGCGAACTGGGACGGTCTCGACATAGCGCTCTTTTCAGCCGGCGGGGAGCTATCCAAACAACTAGCGCCCACTGTTGCTTCACATGGAGTAACAGTTATAGATAATTCCTCCGCTTGGAGAATGGATCAGGAAGTTCCACTCGTAGTGCCCGAAGTTAATGTCCATGCCCTAGAAAATAGGCCGAAGGGCATTATCGCAAACCCTAATTGTACAACTATGGTCGCTATGCCAGTTCTCAAACCATTAGATGCCGAAGCGGGTTTAGATAGAGTAATTTTTTCCTCCTACCAAGCCACTTCAGGGGCAGGATTAGCAGGTGTTGATGAACTAGAGCGCCAGATAGAATTCGCGGGGGATCAAGCTAAAGGATTAACGCATGATGGAAGTGCGCTTTCTTTCCCTGATGCTGAAAACTTTGCTGAAACAATTGCATATAACGTTGTTCCCTTCTGCGGCTCTTTCGTCGATGACGGATTGTATGAAACAAACGAAGAACAAAAACTTCGGGATGAAAGCAGGAAGATCCTCGAACTTCCCGATTTAACTGTTTCGGCAACTTGTGTGCGTGTTCCTGTCTACACGGGGCACTCGTTAGCAATAACTGCGGGCTTTAACAGCGCAATCACTAAAGAACGCGCTGAGGAAATCCTGAATCAAAGCAGTGGAGTTGAGTTAGATGCAATTCCCACCCCACTAAAAACAGCGGGTATAGATTCAACATATGTTGGAAGAATTCGCCCAGACTCGGTTTTTGAAAATGGTCTGAGCTTGTTTCTATCCGGAGATAACTTGCGAAAAGGAGCAGCCTTAAACGCTGTCCAAATCGCAGAAGCCCTAATTTAAATTACTGATTGACTCCTTAATACCTTTCTAAAGCTCTCTCTATGGAATGAAGGTACTTACGGAGGGGTATCGATATAGCGTTGTATAGCTTTTTCAATATCCACACCTACCTGATTAGCGAGAGAAAAAGTCCAAGCTAGAACGTCGCCAAATTCATGAACTCGTTCTTCATGATTTCCTTTTCGTATAGCTTGAGCAAGCTCTCCCACCTCTTCAGCTAACCATGCCACACTCATGGCAACGCCTCGCTCTCGATCGCGCTCTCCATATATATCTTCTATATGATCCTGAAATTCCTTAAAATCCATATCACTCCAAGTTGAATTTCCCACCCAAATATTGTTGGGACCCTTGAGAATACAGTAACTCTGTTTGGGTATTGCTGCTATCAGTAGGGCGTAATATTCGAAGCTCTCGTAACTGGGCCGTCAATAATGAGATCAGGTGTCATGTAGTCAACTTGTGAATCTAGTTCACTGAGTTCCAAGCCATTATCTTTAACGAAATTTTTTGTTGTGACCGCCAGTGCATGACAGTCCAATGAACTGAAGTAGCTTCCGCATTTTTTTGTTTCAATAAAAAGGACCGCATCTGCGAACAGTTCACTACGTATTTTTTGACCTGAAGCTCCCTCTAGAAGTAAAGAAGATAGTTCTTCAGAGACAAATGTTGAAAAAAGTTCCTCTTTTAACTCTTCCTCCCATGGAAAATAGTTATATTTATCCGCCGCATGAGCTAACTCATGAATGTACGTGGTTGAATCTGCCCGACGCTCGATAATAATCAGATCCTCCCGGCCAAAATAGACACCGGAAACCTGATTACTTCCTAGAAAAACATATTCAGCAACTACAAGTTCCGTTCGTTTAGATAAGTCTTCTACCCATAACGAATAGCTTTTGTGGTCACCTTCATCACCAGTGATTGCTTTGAAAGGGAGATAAATAGCTACCGTAAGGACGATAAGAACGAAGACGCTGGTAAAGAGTATTTCTTTGAATGTTGCTTTTTTCGGCAGTTTCGCCTCTAGAGCTTCCTGCTCCCGCTCTCGAACCCATTCGAGATATTCGAAATCATCCCAAGAGGTATCTCCACTGATTGGGTCCTCAGATGACGATTGGCCATTTCTTTCTTCCATATTCATAGCACTTTACTACTCTAAGTTTGCTTTGATATTAGGAGAAACGTAGGTAAGTGAATCGTCGCGCATATTTATTCGTGAATATTTTATTATTCTTGGATACCATCGACGGAGAAAACGGGTAGTGGCGCAGGTTGGTAGCGCGCCTCGTTCGGGACGAGGAGGTCGTGGGTTCAAATCCCGCCTACCCGACAAAGAACTGTTCTGTGATCGTGGTTTTTTCCTAAGAGCCGAGCAACAAATCAGTTGTTTTTCGAAGTTTCATCGCATTTAACGGTTTCACAAGTTCAGCATCGACTTTGGCTTCAGTGGCTATCCACTTATCGACTTCTCGGTCGAGCAACATAATTATCTTAACTTCTTTTAATCTTCCTGCTTGAGCTTCATGCCTCAGGTCAATGCTGGTTGCAACTCCACCCATATTTCCAATTTGGAGATCCAGGATCACTAGATCAGGTTCTAGCTCCTTTACAACAGGACGAACATCTTGTCCTTTTCGTACCCTACTTACCGTTGTGCCAAATGTTGTCAAGGCAGAAAATGTTTCTTCGGCAACATCGTCTGAGTCTGTAGCTACCAAAATATGCGACATAGAAGAAGACTACTCCGAGAATGCCCCTGTCTCCATATTTTCCTCAACCCTTTACTTGATCAATAATCTTTCTTTTCTTGTGTGTTCTGAAACAAATGCGAGTATCATCCGCGCCTAAGAGATCTTTGTGGAGGAACAGTGTTAGACATTCATGTAGAAGGCGACGGAGAATTTAGTATCTGCCGTCCAGCTGGAGAAATAGATTCATATACCGTCGATTCATTCAGAGAAGCGTTAGGAAATTTAGTTTCAGTTCCCCAGTTACTCATCGACCTTAGCGAAGTTCCATTTATGGATTCTGCCGGATTAGGAGCACTTATCGGGGCTATACGAAAAGCAGGAGAAAACGATGGCGTTGTAGTTGTTTGCTGTGGAAGAGCTTCGCTCATGGGACTACTTAAAACAACAGGTTTCGATCAGATCGTCACAGTTACAGAAACATATGAAGAAGCTATGGAAGCTTTAGGTAAAGCTGAACAGGAATAAACTTAAAAAAATGATCTCCCCCCGGATTTTCTCAGCTCTTCGTCGCCCACTTATCTGCTTATTGGCGTCATTTTTATGCTTTTCATTCTTTTCTTCTGTGTACCTCTCTCAGGCCAGCGCTCAGGACACGCAGCCAGAGAATGCCGGCTTTGTCGAAGTTTTTGAAGTAAGTGGTCTTCTAGACGAGGTTCTTTCCGATGTCCTATCTAACGCACTTGATGAAGTTCAAAGAAATGGCGCCCGGGCGCTGATTTTACAAGTCAATTCTAAACAAGCCGTTATTTCTGATGCTGAACTAAATGAAATAGCGCAACAGATCAAAAATTCAACTGTTCCAATAGATGTATGGGTTGGGCCATCAGGGTCTTCAGCTCATGGAAAAGTCGCTCAACTCGTCAGTGTCGCTGATTCTGTTGGCGTTTCCATAGGATCCACTATTGGAAACACGGGTGTCCAAGTACTTGACTCAAACATCTTTGGAAAGATCTGGGGAGAAAATCACGATCTTCTTCAATCAAATACCTTGGGTTGGGAACAGGCAATTGAAAAAGAAATTGTCCAATGCGAAAAAGTCGAAATAGACGAATTAGGTAATCCACTGACACCAGAGCAGCAACTCGCTCGCTGCGCAAACCCAACGTTGGGAGATTTTCTCGTTTCCAGA
>CABZWT010000073.1:2500-4151 GCA_902529525.1 Actinomycetota bacterium | reverse complement strand
TTAAGGCGAGAGGGAGTTCCTCGAGTGAGCTTTTCGCATCAGCACAAAGTGGTTTCGCTGCAATCGCAAATGCTGGGTCGTCAAGCTTGTCAGGATGCCCCTGTGGGGCTAGAGGAGATAAGGCCCATATCCAAAACGCAATTATCGAAAGGAGTAGTAGCAGAGAAACAACTCTCCAAACAGTCCATTTTTTGTAGACGATATTGCCATCCGAACTGTTATCCATAAGAACTCTCCTGTAAACATAAGCATTGCTTCCTTGAAACGTCTATGCCAAATGCCCAAAGGAAAGTCGACTGAACTCTTTGGAAAATCACTCGCTATAGCCCTAAAGAGGCGTAAGGTTCAGTGTATGGCTAAAGCAAATCTTCTTCTTGACCTTGACCAGCGAGGAATGGTGCAAGACACGACAGACAGGGGATCGCTGGAAGACCTTCTATCCACCGAATCTATAACTCTTTATCATGGGATCGATCCTTCAGCTTCCAGCTTGCACATCGGCAACTTTATAGGTGTTCTAATGCTGCGGAGATTTCAAGAAGCAGGCCACAAACCTATTGTTCTCGTAGGGGGTTCGACTGGAATGATAGGGGACCCCGGTGGCCGCTCTGAGGAACGAAATCTTTTAGATGAAGCTACTCTTGCGGCAAATCTTGCCGGGATTCGAAAGCAGTTGGAAGCGTTAGTAGACCTTGAACGGGCTGAACTGGTGAACAATTACGAATGGACAAAGAGCGTCAATGTCCTCGATTTCCTTCGTGATGTGGGTAAGCATGCAACAGTAAATCAGATGGTAGCTAAGGACTCCGTGAGAACGAGGATGGAAGGTAAGCATGGAATCTCTTATACGGAGTTCTCATACATGCTTCTCCAAGCCTTCGATTTTTGGTGGCTTCATAATGAATATAATTGCCAGTTGCAGATTGGAGGTTCAGATCAATGGGGGAATATCGCCCAAGGGGTCGATTTGATTCGACGGAGAAACGGTAATGCGGCCCACGGACTCACGTGGCCATTAATCACAAGAAGTGACGGCCAGAAGTACGGGAAGTCTGTCGATGGAGCTATATGGCTTGACCCAGAGATGACGTTGCCTTACGAGTTTCATCAATACTGGCTTAGTATCGATGACCGAGATGTCCAAAGATTTCTTATGCAGTTGACACTTCTGGGACTCGAAGAGGTAGAAGAAGTTGTTATTGAACATCAGAAATCTCCAGAAAAACGATACGGACAGCTGCGCATAGCCGATGAGGTTACTGCTCTTGTTCACGGTACCGAAGCAGTAGTTCAGGCAAAATTGGCGGCTTCGGCGTTGTTCGGGTCGGGAGAATTAAATGAAGAAATGTTAGCTGCTTTAGAAGGGGTTATCCCTAAAACCTCGGTTAAAAGTTCTATTTTTACTAGGGATGAAGCACTAATTGAGCTTCTCGTAGATAGCGGCCTAACAGCATCAAAGAGTGAGGCCCGTCGGTTATTGAAACAGGGCGGTGTTTCAGTGAACCGCGAAAAGAAGTCCTCCGTGGATCTTGACTTGTCTGCGCTCATTGGCGGACGTTTTCTATTACTCCAAAAGGGGAAAAAACAGAGAAACCTCGTCATTGTCGATGATTAGTTACTTTCATGCTTTTCGTTAAAAATCAATAGAAAA
>CABZWT010000072.1:0-4561 GCA_902529525.1 Actinomycetota bacterium | reverse complement strand
GGTTCTTCCGCTTTTTCAACTAATTTTTGACCTGGGGTCTTCGGATTTTGGATGGTGGGTTGGATTAGCGGTTCATGATACGGGTCAGGTTGTCGCTACTGCATCCATTGATAGCGACAAAGCGTTGGATGCAGCTGTCTTGGTGAAGATGGCTAGGATCCTTATGTTGGCACCGATCCTTATTGGTGTTTCATTCCTTCGAAATGAAAAACGATCTGATCAAAAAAGAAGGTACCGAATTATTCCGATGTTTATCATCGGATTTCTCGCTGCTGCGACTTTACGATCTCTAGATGTCTTTTCTGATCAAGTGATTGAAGCTATTGGTGATATTCGAAGTTTCTTCATTGCTTCAGCTATGTTTGGTTTGGGGGCAGGCGTACGGCTGAAAGCGCTTTCAAGTTTGGGTGGGCGGCCACTGGTTTTCGGATTAGTTTCTTGGCTTGTGATTGTAATGTTTGCGGGTATAGGTGTTTTGTTAAATACACAGTTTTAATCTCTGGCCATGGCTATAGCGGCGGCCAGTATTTTTGGTTTGTTCTCTATCAAGTTCCAAATGCTTAATGTCCTGTAATTATCTAAGGCATTCCTGCCAGTACTTGACTAAAGAGCGGATATCTATATATCTTAGTACTAAACTACTTAGTGCAAAGTCTTCCTAAGTGAAGGCTGTTTAGACCGAAAGATCGATCTTCTTATTCCAAAGAAGGGCAAAACTACCCTTACTAACGAGGACCTCCGTTAGTTTCGGTATGGTGGGCGGGAGCTTAAGCTCCCGCTCATCAGGAAATCGCAGCGTTTTCAATTCAAATTTATAAACGGAGAAGGAACCGAAACCTAGATTTTGGCCTGAGCAAGAAATTCATTACTGGAGCAAAATAAACTTCAATTGATGAAAATCACGATAGTGTCAATCTGGGGTTGCAAGCGATTGGATAGATTTATGCGGGAATCTGAAAAAATAAAGAATAACCCGGTTGACAGAATAGCTGCAGAGTGGGAAAGGGAGCGACCTGACCTCGATGCAACCCCTTTAGCAATCTTTGGTCGAATAACAAGAATTAATTTATACCTAGGTAAGCACGTAAATAGCTTTCTAGAAGGTCATGGATTGTCACTTGGACTCTTCGATGTGCTCACAGCATTAAGAAGAGCTGGGGAACCATTTCGACTGAAACCAACTGAACTAGCGGACATGACGATGTTAACTTCAGGTGGTATGACTGGACGCATCGATCAACTTGAAGAATTAGGGTATGTGAGGCGAGTAAGTGATGACAACGACCGTCGAGTCATGTTTGCAGAGCTTACTCCTGAAGGGCTACAACTAATCGATATGTTGATTGAACTACATTTTCTCAGAGAGTCAGAGCTCCTTGAGGGGATAGGATCTGAAGACAAAAAAGAATTATCTCGAATTCTCTTGGAACTAGATAATTCTATGAGTCGCACAGATCTGTAGCGCCTTTGGGGCTTAGTTAGCCTTTCCCGATCATCCGTAATGCTTCCATTCGTGATGACATGTCATCACGGAGAACTCCACGAACAGCGCTTGTAAGGGTTTGACTTCCAGGTTTTTGAACACCACGCATCGACATACATAGGTGCTCTGCCTCTACTACGACGATCACCCCGCGAGGTTTAAGAACGCTCTCTAGGGCGTCAGCTATTTCGGTTGTTAAGCGTTCCTGAACTTGAGGACGTTTTGAAAATCCATCGGTGATTCTCGCCAACTTTGAAAGTCCCGTGATTCTCCCTTTGGAACTAGGGATGTATCCGATGTGAGCTTCTCCAATAAAGGGGAGAAGGTGGTGTTCGCAAAGTGAGTAGAGCGGTATGTTCTTTACAAGAATCAATTCGTCATGCTCGTGGCCGACATCGAAGGTTTTCTCAAGGTGATGGGAGGGATCTGTTCCTACTCCGCTGCATACTTCCGCGTACATGCGGGCGACGCGTTGGGGTGTTTCTAAAAGGCCATCACGGGAAGGGTCTTCGCCAATCGCTAAAAGTATTTCATGCACTGCTCGTTCTATGCGTTCAAGATCGGGGGTCATGCATTCAGGATAGAAGATTTTTCTAACAAAGCATCCCCCTAATGGCCACAACCAAATAGTTCACGGTATTGAGTAATAGTAGTGAACTATGGAATACTCGATTTAGAGAGATTTACTATGCGTATCAGAGACCTTGCCCATGCCGACTTCGGTAGTGTGATCACCGAAATAGATTTAGAAAATCTCTCTGAGCAAGAATGGGATCAGATTTATTCACTATGGAATGAGCGGGCGCTTCTTATTTTCCCAAAGGCGTTTCTATCAAAAGACGGGCAAGATAACTTTGCACAGCGTTTCGGGCACCTAGAATTTCCAAGAACAGCGATAAGCAATATTGGTAAAGCAGGAAGAATTCATCATGAATCTGATGATGATGTTGTGAAAGTCATCCGAGGAAATGAGGGGTGGCATCACGACAGTACCTATATGCCTGTCCAGGCCAAAGGTGCAGTCTTTAGTGCTGAAATCGTTCCTGACGAAGGAGGCCTCACTGGTTGGGCTGATATGCGGGCGGCCTATGAAGCGCTCGATAACGATTTGCGCGACATGGTCTCTGGGCTATCCGCGTACCATTCCTATTATTACAGTCAGGGGCGCGACGGGTATCTACCAAATGATCAGAACGAAGATGGGACATATGATGCCTACGGTTTTCACGACGGAGAAGTTTCCCTTCGGCCGTTAGTAAAAGTGCATCCTGAAACGACCCGACCGAACTTACTTATCGGAAGGCACGCTCACAACATTCTCGGTATGAAGGCTCAAGAATCTGAGGAATTTCTTGATGAGTTAAACGATTTCGCCTGTGCAGAATCACGAACATATTTCCATGACTGGGATGAAGGAGATGCAGTCGTATGGGATAACAGGCGGCTCATGCATCGCGTCACACCCTATGACATGACAGAATCGAGAAGAATGTGGCATACAAGAATTGCCGGTAACCCCGACAGCGAACTCGCAGACAATTACCGGTAACAATAGAGGCTAGGGGAGAAGAGGTTGAGAAAAGTATCCATAGATGACGCGCTTCGCCTTTTTGATGCCGATCGTGATACTCCTTGGGAAGAGATACGTTCCCTTTATAGAAAGCAAGTTCGATCAGCTCACCCTGACCTCAGAGATAACGAGGACAAAGATGACCTGATTGTTTCTTTGAACGCAGCGTACGCCACGCTTGTGGAGGCAACAGAAAATGGGAAACGCCCGCTTCCAGTACATAAGTCAAACGTAAAGGCGGAACCAGAGGCTAATAGTGTGGTTCGTTTTTCTGGAACTGGAGATACGTTTGGCCGAATTTTTGACCTAAGCCATGATGTTGGTGATGTAATCTATGTCAGCGAAGATGACGGTTTGATTCAGGTATTGATTGATGCTGGCAAGCGAAGCGAATCCGTTCTTTTGATTCAAATCGATGGCAGCAAGCAACCGGTTCAGGTGCTTTTTACATTGGAGTTGCAGTCAGGCGACCAGCCCATAAACCTAATCGACCTGGTTAAAAAATTTGGTGAATTTGAACCTGTGTGAATCAGAAAAAATTCTTGGCGGCTTCCCAGAATTCCGTGCTTACAGTTTTCAGTGAACCAACCGCTTCTTCTAGCGGGACGGTTACGATGCTTCCATTTTGTAAGGCGACCATTTCCCCGTATTGCCTATTCTCGGCGGCATCAATAGCTGCTATGCCTAAACGAGTTCCTAGGACCCGGTCAAATGGATTTGGTGACCCGCCACGTTGCACGTGCCCAAGTACCGTGACACGAGTTTCAAAACCTGTTCTTTTTTCTATTTCTTCTGCGATGACGTTTGAGATTCCGCCTAGTCGTTGATGGCCATACTGATCGACGGTAGGTTCGTTCAAATCCATGGTTCCTTCTTCTGGAAGGGCGCCTTCGGCTACTACAACAACCGATGCCCATCTGCCGGCGTTATGGCGTCGAATGAGCGACTCGGCGACACTGTCGATGTTGAACTTTTCTTCAGGGATCAGAACCATAGTTGCTCCTCCTGCCATGCCCGCCCAGGCAGCGATATGGCCGACGTGTCGTCCCATTACTTCAGCGATCATGATTCTGTCATGTGACTCAGCCGTGGTATGTAGCCTGTCAATAGCTTCCGTCGCAATATCCACTGCAGTTGAAAACCCGAACGTCATTTCTGTTGCGGAGATATCGTTATCAATTGTTTTCGGGACCCCGATCACGTTCAAAATACCATCATTTTGTAGTCTTAAAGCACATGACAATGTGCCTTCCCCGCCAACTACGATCACCGAATCGATTCCAAGTTCAGAACACACCCTCATAACCGTCTCTGTTCCCCCCTCGTACATGTAGGGGTGATCTCGAGTTGTTCCAAGAATCGTGCCGCCTCGGGGAAGAGTCCCGCGCATGCGTTCAATTGTTAACTCCTCGTAGCGTTCATCGAGAATGCCTTTCCACCCATCATGGAAACCAAAAACAGTCGTTCCATAATGTTTTTCTGCTTTCCGGACCACAGCGCGTATCACT
>CABZWT010000071.1:0-4650 GCA_902529525.1 Actinomycetota bacterium | reverse complement strand
TCTTCAAGGATGGCCGCAGAGATGCTTGCTGCATCATTTGAAGTTGATGCTTCTTCCACTGTCCCCCCCTCATGCTTTGCCTTCAATTATTTATTCGAGAGCGTAGTAGAAACTCAGGGATATCTCATCTTTAGGTAAGCTCAAAATTACTATTTTGCTGATTGAATGATTTCAGCAATATACGAAGCGGTTTCTTCGATAGGTACTAGTGTCGACTCTCCACTTGCACGTGGAGCAAATTCAACTACGCCATCGGCTATTCCCTTAGGCCCTATCGTCACTCGATAAGGAACACCAATTAATTCAGCATCCGCAAATTTCACTCCAGGGCGAGCGTCGCGGTCATCAAGTAGTGCCTCTATGCCAAGATTCACCAAAGATTCGTATATTTGTTCACCGATGCGGACATTTTCCTCATCTTTTGGTTGGACTATGGTAACAATAACTTCAAATGGGGCAACTGCTAACGGCCAGACAATTCCCTTATCGTCGAAGTGGGTCTCGACGATAGTCGCCATTGCTCGCTCTACACCTATTCCGTAACTGCCCATAACTACAGTGCGACTTTTCCCATTCTCATCTAAAACGCTTACCCCGAATGTTTCAGCGTATTTTGTGCCTAGCTTAAAGATGTGGCCTGACTCAATAGTTGGGACAATATCCAATGGCTCCATACACGTTAAGCACAGATCACCACTCTGGACTTCACGAAGGTCGACCCATTCGTCCACAGTGATGTCTCGCTCCACGCTCACACCAGAGAAGTGGAAATCATTTTCGTTCGCCCCCGTAACCATGTTGGTTCGGCCCTTCAGAGCACTATCGGCGTAAATCGGGCAGCCTGAAACGCCAACCGCACCTAATGAACCCGGTTCAGCGCCAAGAAAGTCCAGTGTTTCTTCACTTCGTGCTTGACGAATCAACGTAGCTCCAGTTGCATCGGCGAGTTTTTGTTCGTTGAGCTGGTGATCACCGCGAAGAAGAGCCAACGTAATTTGCCCGTCGATGACGTACACCATGGTTTTGATCTGGTTATTAGCTAGATGCCCACTATCAGCAAGTTCTGCAATCGTCCTGATTCCAGGGGTTGCAAACTTTTCTGGTTCACCTGGTCCGTCCTTATCGGTTACCGGTTCAAGGTATGAGACAGCTTTTTCTATATTTGCTCCATACCCGCAGCCAGCGCAGATCACTGTTTTATCTTCGCCAGAATCCGCCCGGACCATAAACTCAACGCTGTCAGACCCCCCCATATTCCCTGAAGACGCCTCAACAGGGATAGCCTCGAGATCCATTCGGTTAAAAATTCTTGTATACGCTTCGTGCTGAAGGGTAAATGAAGTATCTAAGCCCTGCTCATCTAAGTCGAAAGAGTAGGCATCTTTCATTGTGAATTCCCGAACACGAAGTAAGCCACTCTTGGGTCGAGCTTCATCACGGTATTTGGTATGTATCTGATACCACATCTGGGGTAGTTGTTTATACGATGTGATTTCAGATCCGACGATCGCGAAGATCTCCTCAGCCGTTACTCCAAGAGCTGCTTCAGCACCATGCCGATCTTCAAGACGGAACATAATTTCACCCATTGATTCCCAACGACCGGACTTTTGCCACGTAGAGGCTGGCTGCAACGTTGGCATCTGAACCTGTTGCCCCCCCGATACCGTCCATCTCTTCCTCAATTATCGTGATTATTTTTTTCCTCACCCTATGGGCTAGCGGAAGAAGAATATAGTGGCCTGAATGCAATTGACGTATGTATCCCCCTCTAACAAGCAACTTATGGCTTTCAGCTTCGGCATCACCTGGGGCGTCACGCAAGGTCGGAGAAAAAAAGGAAGTCCATCGCATTATCTACAAGCGTAGTTACCCAGACGCTTCTTAGCTAACCTTTTACCAATGGGACGAAATCTTTCGAAGATTGTCAGGGCTATTGGAACACTCCTTTTCTTCTTACTACTTACTTCATGTGGCTCGACAACTCAACAATCCCTATCTGATATCGATCCCTCAGATCAAAAATCAGATGCCTTCACGTTGCAAGCAGTTGATGGAACTTCCGTAACTTTTGGCGATTTTGGTGAGCAGCCAACAGTCCTTTGGTTCTGGTCCCCTCATTGAACACGCTGCCAAATAGAAGCTTCTACGGTCGCAGAAGCACAGAAAAAATACATAGGTCAAGTTGACTTCGTCGGTGTCGCTGGACGAAGCGATCTCAACAGCGTAGAAGAATTCATCACCTCATTTGCTGTAGAAGAATTCCCTCACCTGTATGACCCTGACGGAGAGATTTGGGCTCGTTATGGAGTATCTTCCCAACCAGCTTGGGTTTTCATCGACTCGAACGGAGAACCGCAACGAGCATTTGGTGTCTTAGGTACGTCTGCGCTTGACGATGAAGTTCAAAGAATCCTTACAGTTGGCTAAGACATTGAGGTTAATCTCGTAACCAATTTGCCCAGTGTCGATACACTGATGGGGTGGATTTATCAATTCAAATACCTCGCCCCGACGATTGGCATGTTCATCTTCGAGACGGCGCAATGCTCGAGGCAGTTGTTAAATATACGGCGAGCAGATTTCGATACGCCATTATCATGCCAAACCTCTCCCCGCCGGTTGCTACCACCGAAGTAGCTGAGCTATACCAGCAACGAATACTCAAAGCAGTAGGAGATCAAGCCCCATGGTTCCAACCCCTCATGACGCTGTATTGCTCACCAAACCTAAAGCAAGAAGATCTTCTCAGAGGTCACGAATCCGGAGTAGTGGAAGCCGTCAAGTATTATCCCCTTGGTGCAACGACAAATTCTGATCATGGCGGAGACAACATACTTCATTTCATCGAATTATTTGAAACAATGGCAGATCATCAAATCCCACTATTAGTCCATGCAGAATCAACCAATCCAGATATAGACCTATTCGACAGAGAAGCTGCATTCTTGGAACAAGAACTCCACCCCTTATGTGAACAGGTGCCAACCCTCCAAGTCACAGTAGAACATGTTTCCACGAGTGCAGGAGTTGATTTTGTCCTTGACCATTCTCAGGTAGGAGCATCAGTTACGCCACACCATTTATCCAGAAATAAAACTGACCTTATGACTCCAGAATTCGACCCGGATCTCTTTTGTAAACCCATAATCAATTCTGAATCAGACCGGCAAGCTATCGTTTCTGTCGCTACGTCAGGTAACCCTTCATTTTTTCTCGGTACTGACTCTGCTCCGCACCCAACGTCAGAAAAATATGGAGAACAGGCAAAGGCGGGAATTTTTAACGCAGCATATGGACTTGAGGTCGTTGCTGAAATCTTCGCCCAAGAAAATAAACTAGAACACTTCGCAGATTTTGCTTCAAATAACGGAGCTAAATTCTACGGGTATCAACCTTCAGAAGATGAGTTGCTCCTTACAAGAAAGCAGGTAGAGGCAGATCTGGCATCCACCCTATCCACTCGAGATGGCGACCAAGTCGTACTTTTTGGAGTCGATGAAGCTTCACAGTGGACCGTCTCTCCGGTCTAAATCAATGGCGCTCAATTATTCTGACTCGGCAGTTCGATAATCCCCGTACTCGCCATCACGATCCGATAGCGCCCCAGTCAGGCCTTTCTCTTTAATATTGCCAAGAAAATCTTTCATCGAATCAGTATGGATACCTAACGAGCACAACTCGGTCCCTGCCCGAATTCCAGTCCGTAGTCCCATTATTTCCATCTGACGATGAACAACTCGCTTATTAAGCTGAGTTAGATCTGTGGGTGTCTTCGATATCCGCTTAGCGATAGCCAATACTTCTTCTTCAAGCTTTTCAGCTGGGAACGCCCTATTCGCCCATCCTTCAGCGACCGCTTCGACACCCGTAATGGAGTCACCGGTCATCATCATCTCCATGGCCCTCCGCATACCTAAGAACCATGTATGGAAATGCATATCGGGTACTCCAAACCGTGTCGCCGGATAACCCATTTGAGCATCTTCTGCGATATAAACCAGGTCACAACAGGTCGCTAATTCACTGCCCCCAGCCAGGCAATAACCGTGTACCTGAGCGATAACCGGTTTCGCAAGGTCCCAGATACTCATCCATCCTTCGGTCACATGACGAGGCCACTGGCCTTCACCTCCGGCAGTGAAGAAGGGCATAGCATGCCCAGCATTGGCTCCTGAAAGGTCATACCCGGCTGAAAAAGATGGGCCGGAACCACGAATAATTGAAACCTTTACATCTGGGTCCATATCAGCATCTCGAAGAGCACTGAGTATTGCACCTCGAAGTGGATGGATTAATGAGTTCCGCTTTTCTGGCCTGTTCATTGTCAATCGACGGACGCCAGGGACCGGATCATCAATTAGTAAGATTTCAGAATGATCTATTTCGCCAGCGCCTAGATTGCTATTTTCGTTTCCATACTCACTCATATTTTCCCAACTTTCGTTCTCACAACCAGCGTAATCGAGAAGGAGGGAACCTAGGTGGCCCTAATCGTCCGTCAATTTATAGGCGTTCCAAGGTGGCTAGTAAAGTTCCTGATCGTTTTTCAGTGTTGGAATGGTCAAATGGAACCGAGGCTCGAGCTGCCGCAGCGCTTCCAGGCCGATGTTTCGCTTCTTCATAGTGATATTCGGAAACAATACGAAA
>CABZWT010000070.1:0-4687 GCA_902529525.1 Actinomycetota bacterium | reverse complement strand
TTTTAGCAAGAGTGAAGGTCGGACTTGTGATGGGTTCTCCCACTCCCAATGACTTTCCAAAACCTTGAGTAAATGCTGTTTTCCCTGCTCCCAAGTCGCCTACAAGTAATAAAACGTCTTTCGCAATTACAAGCTCAGCTATAGATGCAGCTAACGCTTGGGTCTCTTCGACGTTTTTCGTTTTTTGTATTAAACACTCTCTCAGGTTAGTGCTTGTAAGTCTAAGATCATCTCCAAATAGAGGTCGGGACTGTATTTAAAGCTACGCTATTTTTCCGACACTTCGTATTGCTTTTTCAACCGCCACAGTTGCAAGAAGTCGAACTTCTCCTATAGAAGCTTCTACAGTTCCTGTAGCCGCCACAACAATGGCATCGCCATCCCCCTGGGTGTGTGCGGGAAAGATGGCTTTAGCAAAGCCATCATGCGCGCTCTGGCTAGCTAGAAAACATTCGCCTTTTGTCAATCTGGCATTGGTTACAACAACTCCTATCGTCGTGTTCTCAAATGGGACAATTTCAGGAAACTCAAACGTCCCGTCGAGTATCGATTGGCTAACTGTGCCATCATCTATATCGCCACTAGCATTTACCGCCAACAATGCAGAAACGATGAGATCTCCGGACCTACATGTGACTGAGCCGATACCACCGAACTTCGCATGCTCCTTTCCTCTCCACTTAGAAATTGTCGCACCTGTACCTGCCCCGATTAACCCAACGTCGGTTTTGGTTGAGGAAGCTATTTCCGCAGCTTCCCTTCCTTGCTTTGCACCGGGCCGCTTTGTAGAGTCACCCTCACCAAGATCAAAGAGTGACATCCCTACAACGATAGGAACTTTACCTGAGGCTGTGGCAAAGCCTTGTCCCCGCTCTTCAAGAAAACTCATTACTCCGTCGCAAGCTGCTAAACCATAAGCTGACCCACCAGAGAGTACGACTGCATTTATATGCTCTACTAGCCGACTTGGATGTAGTAATGCAAAATCTCTTGTTGCTGGTGCCCCACCGCGAATCTCACCCGATGCAGACGTCCCCGCTGGGAACAGTATTACCGTGCATCCAGTTTTTGCTTCTGTATCGCTCCAATTCCCAACTTCTATTCCATCAATATCTGTAAGCATCCCTAACCACTCCCGAATTACGAATATCTTCTCGGAATTCGACTTTCTATTCCACAAATAATTTCATATGTGATCGTCTCAAATATCTCAGCCCATTCTGCTGCCGAAATATGGTCGTCACCTTGAGGACCTAATATCACTACCTCATCTCCAGAGGCTACTTCATCCTCTCCGCAATCAACCAAGAACTGATCCATCGTAACGTTTCCAACGATAGGGTACCGCTTTCCACCGATAAGAACTTCCCCTCCTCGATGACCAGCATCACGACGTAACCCGTCTGCATACCCCATCGGTACAGTTGCGAGTTTAGTGCTTTGCTGAGCTGCCCAACTTAGTCCATAAGAAACGCCCTCTCCGGCTTCAATTGTCTTGACATACGAAACTTCAGAACGAACTTTCATTGCCGGACGAAGATCTAATTCTCCATCTACTCCCTCTAAAGGAGAGAGGCCATACACTGCTAACCCACATCGAACTAGGTCAAACCTTCCTTCTGGATTGTTAATTGCCAGAGCAGAATTAGCGCTATGGAGCATGTTAGAGGTTATACCTTCAGCTCTTATTTTTTTAACTACCTCGTCGAAGCGAGCGAGCTGCTTAGCGGTAAACGGATTAGAAGGATTATCTGCGACAGCACAGTGAGTCCATAGGCCATCAAGTATCAAAGATGACTTTTCAGATATCGCTTGAGCTAAAGTCGGAGCTAAATCGGGGTCAACTCCGACTCGACGCATACCCGTATCTATTTTCAAGTGGACATGGATTTCTTTATTCACCTGAGTTGCTGCTGCAGCTGCAGCAGCAATACCCTCTCCGCTGTATACCGCTGGCCTTAGCCCATATTCGGCTACTTGTACCATCTCTCTTGGTCGGGGTTCTGACAAAAGCAAAATCGGAGCTTCGATACCGGCTTCACGAAGAGCGATTCCTTCTTCGACCAAGGCAACTGCCAACCACTTTGCTCCTGCAGATACAGCTGCTCGAGCTACCGGAATTGCTCCATGTCCATATCCATCAGCTTTGACAACAGCACAAAGAATTGCAGGCGAAACTACTTGAGATATCTCTTGGACATTGTGTTTAATTGCTTCAAGATCAATATCAGCCCACGTCGGTCTCATGTAATACCTCCGGAATTAGGTTGATAAGGTCAGATGCCACCATCCCATGTTTAAACGAAAATTGTCCAGCTTCTGCATGCACCCAGGCGCCCATAGCTGCAGCTTCCAAACTTGGAACTCCCTGAGCTAGAAGAGCGCCGATAATCCCTGCAAGTACATCGCCAGTTCCAGCAGTAGCTAACCTATGATCACCGTTTGCTACAACCAAACAACGTCCATCAGGATTTGCTACAACCGTAATTGGGCCTTTAAGCAACACAATGGAATTAGTTAATTTCGCAGCTCTTAAAACATCCTCAATCCGCTGGGGACTTGGCCTAGACCCAACTAAATCTTCGAACTCACGTTCATGGGGAGTAAAAATCGTGTCAGCTTTCCTCATTTTTAAAATTTCAAGATTCTCGCCTAAGGCTTTGATGGCACCTCCATCTACTACAAGGGGGATCTCAGAGTTAGAAACTACTTTTTGGATGGATTTCATGCTTGAACTTGAGACTGCAAGACCTGGGCCGATGATTCCAGAAGAAAATTTCTTCGAATTGTTCTGGAAGTCTTCTTCCCACCCTTCTTCAGGAATAAAGTATGAAACGGCTTCTATTGGGCCTATGGGCATGGTCCCAGGAGTGCTTATACGAACATAGCCTGACCCTGCTCGTTGGGCGGCTTCTGCTGCTAGAGATAGACCCCCGTCCATTCCTGCAGAACCGCCAATTATCCAGCACGCTGACTTCCATTTGTGTTCCGTTGTTAATTTTTTCGGTAGCCATGTCGCAAAGTCTGAACCCTGAACTAGAAATGTCTCAATATGTGAAGTATCTAGGCCAATATCGACTACTTCAATTTCACCGACATAATTACTTCCAGGAGGAATTAGATGACCGGGTTTTAAAGCCTGAAAGGTAGTTGTCTTATTCGAATTCATAGGAAGTCCCATTACTTCACCTGTTAAACCATCGATACCACTTGGAATATCAACTGCAATCACAGGTACGTCTGTAATCGGCGCAATATATTCTCCCCGAATTCCAGTCCCGTATGCGGCGTCAATAACAAGGTCGCACTTGGGGAGTTGTTTTGGGGCTTCTGTAACAGAATACTCGACAGTCTTTATCCCCCATTTCCGCAGATAGGATGCGGCAACCTTTCCATCTTTTCCGTTATTACCTTTCCCATAGATCACTACGACACGTTTTCCGTAGGTTCCGTTGAGAAATTTCCGCGCAGACCACGCTACAGCGCTTCCAGCGCGCTGTATTAGAACGTCTAGAGGCTGCTCAGAAGATGCATCGATAGCCTTCATTTCGCTTGGAGTTACGATTGGTATCATCAGCATAAAATCCTGTATGTGCTCAATTTCGCCATAATTCTGCTAGGTCTTCAATAGGAGACATCAGTAGATCTGATAGAGGGATTGTGGATAGCAGGTCACTCCGAAAAGTTGGTTCTGTCTCAGTTACGAAATCATAAAGCTTTGCATAGCGACTCTGATACCCCTCAAGTATTTGTTTAGCTGTGTGCTCATCGACGTATTTTTCTAGTCGTATATGAAGTAATGTAAGTCCCACTGTCTGCTGATCTTTCACTTCAGGTACTAAAATTATCGTCCGATCATCATTTCGCCCTTTAGTGACCATCACGTTCTGGTCAGATGCAACAAGGTGCTTACTACCTCGGAGTTTGGGGTCTCTTTCCACTCTTGATACTAGATCAACTGCTATTCCACCTCGATCAACAATGTGTAATTGCGCAACATCAGGAGTCCCGTCTATCGAATACCGAATATATCCCGTCACATCTTGTACACCATTATTAAGTGCTTCTAAACAACGTAGGTTCCGATAGCTAACTCTGTCTCTTGGCGTACCAGACTCAAGTAATTCTCGAACCAGTGGCAATTGGATGATTTCCTCATCTGATCTAGATATTCCAACTGTCACTGTCTTTGCTTGATGCTTAATCGTGTCTATAGTTCGAGTTAGTTCTTCTATGCCAACAGTCAAGGAAGCAACCAAATCTTCGAGGATAGTTGCTGGTGTCCCGACTTTCCCGAAGTCCATTTGATACGAATCAAGTGGAATATTCCCTAACGAGTATTTGAGCATTATCAGAATTTTCGTCGCTGTACTTGCCTCTAGGTTGCCGTTATAGTCACCGGAACGTAGACCATCGAAAAATACTTGGGAGGCTTTTTGAATTTGCGGTTTCAGATTCCCTAACATAACTTCTCCGGTCATGTCTGGGTTCTGTGCAACTGCCAATTCGATCGCAGAACGAACCTCTCTAAATGGAGTTGCCTGAGCATCAATAGATAGTGCAGCTTCATAGCCGAATATATGGCCGGCCATCGTTGACAAGATGAATGCTAGTTCCTTAGTAGTAGACGGAACTTCAATGACTTTTAGAGCAGAAGAGAAAACTTCTGGAGTGTCTGTAATCACTA
>CABZWT010000069.1:0-4954 GCA_902529525.1 Actinomycetota bacterium | reverse complement strand
CAAGGAAATTACGATACATATCCCAACGTAACTACCGATTTCAGAAATTTCTGAGAAAGCAAGTCGAAACCCTAAAAGAGCTATCCCAAGCTTCAATAATGGTCCAGCCGCAAATTGTAAAGCAGGTTGTGCCCACGAACCTGTTAGTCCCGCGTTGGAGAGAAGAAAGCCAACTAGAAGGGCAATGACTGGTGATGATACATAACTAGTTACGCCACCAATGGTGATAGAAAGAAACCCCACTAACCCGACGGCTAGAAGCCCTGACACGTTTGACTGCAACCATCTCACCATGTTTCGAGGCTAGAAAGGAATGTTCTATTTAGCTACTAGACACTCATACATCAAGCTGGCCGAGCCATTACACTATGAATTGTGGATAGGAAGAAACTATGACCTCTAAAGGAACGCACGGAGGAGGAGACTCTGGGCCGGCTATAGCTGGAGATCCCTCTACTTTCCCATCAGATGCTGAGCTTTCGAGAACATTGGTCGCTTCGTCAACAACTGCATCTTTAAGCACACTCACAGAATCTGGGTACCCCTACGGGAGCATTGTTTCCTATATTCCAAACGATGACGGAGATCCAGTTATACTCGTTTCCGACCTCGCAGAACACACGATAAATGCCCGAGCTAACAATAAAGCATCGATGCTTATAACTGAATCGTCTGAAGGAGGTGATCCCCTTGGCAGGTCCCGCCTCACATTGGTTGGTTCGCTTTCACTTGTTGATGACTCGACAGAAGTTCGCGAAACCTACTTACAGAAACACCATCACGCATCCTTTTATGTTGATTACAATGATTTCAATTTTTGGAAACTAACCGTGGATGAATGCCGGTTTGTTGGAGGCTTCGGACATATGAGTTGGGTTACTAGTGAAGATTATCGGAATGCGGAGGTAGACCCCCTATTCGAAAACGCAGCAGGTGTCATCGATCATATGAACGATGACCATAGCGATGCGAACCTTATGTACGTTCAAGCTCTTGGGAAGCTTAAGGACTCTAGAGAGGCGATGATGTTGGGAATAGACCGTTACGGGATAACTTTGCGTGCGTTGACGCCAGATGGCCCAAGGATGGTAAGGATCGGTTTCCCATCCCCCTTGACGTCAAGTGAAGAGGCAAGGCCAGCAGTAATTGCTCTACTCGATCTGGCTAAATCGTCATTATGATGTTTCCGATATCAGCCCCAACGGGGTTCTATCCCGAAGGAAAATAGATTCTTGGCCAGACGCTAATTTGTGGTCCATAGCCGTGCTGGTAGGTACTCTCTGAATCTATAAACGTATGACCATCGGTGTATTGTTTCTCGCGGCTATAAAAAGTAATTCCATCAGTAGTTACGTCAACACCTAAAACAAAGGTGATATCGCCTGACTCATCGATCCAGTCTGAAACATCGATGGATATCGGTGAGTCAGCGGTCAGTGGGTGTGATGAAGGATTCATTGTTAGTAATGGGGTTAGGAGTTCATTTGTTATGCTGATCGAGCCAATGTTCTCATTGCCTAGATTCTCACTCCACCCGTCGTGAGTGAATTTGTAGAGCGTAAGATTTCCGTTATACGCTGTAACTTCCTCAGGAGTGAGCTCTAAGTACATGGCATCGTTTGTGTCTATTGAACTCGGTATATCAAATCGGATAAACGTCATTGTGGAATTAGTGACGTTGAGGGTGCCATTATGTCGTGGAGGAATTTGAGCAGAAATTGCCGTATCACGGCTGACGTCACTGATCGGATGAATCTCATCTGCGGTTGTGAACGACCATTGCCCTCCACTCACCCCATCTACAGTCACTGACCAAGAGTAGGTGGAGTTAGGAAGAAATGCCTCAAATAGCACGTTCTCTGGATATGTGAATGTTGCTGTCCTGTTAACCCCCGGCCCATTGACTGTTACCGTTGCTGTGGTGCCGGTGTAGTTCCTTTTGTAGGGCCAGTTCCAAACAAGACTGTAGTCAATAGGTACATTAATAGCTCCATCGCCGGGAATAGGAACCGTGGGATACGGGTAGCGGAATCCGGGAATCCAGTAGACGGTGTCACCGTATTCATAAGCGCCTATATCTGGCGCTTCTCCAATATATGGACGATTTTGACCTGAATAGAGGAGACCAACATTGTGCGGAAGCGGATCAGTCTTCCAATCAGGATTCGCCACTGGGTCAGGGAAAATCTCCTCAATCTGAACTGTGGGATCAGTCCCATCATTAACGCCGACGATGACTACTCCAGCGTCAATGAGCTGTGACCCTTTTCGCGGACGGAAATCATAGTTTTGCATATCCTGTTCAAAGGGATTAGCACCGAATTGCTCAATTAGGGATGCTTCGCTTCGCCCACGGTTATCAATGAATGGGGCAGCTAATTCAGTGTGAATGTGTTGATAGGGGAGGTCATAGTTTGCGTTTAATGCTCTTCCCCACCAGACTCCAAGGCTTAATAATGCGGTACGGCTGTCCTCATGAACAGCCGCGGATCTAGCAGAGTTAACCTCATTTCCATCTGCATAGCCAGAGCAATTTATTTCATCATGGTATAAGCAGCATGGTTCAGCGACACAAGCCAAGCTAGCCTCAGCGAACGAGTTCAATAAAATGCTATTGAGCCCGCCGATTTCTTGATCACCTTGTTTATCGGTTCCGCAATATTTGTTATGCGGGAGGCTTATATCGAAGGTTCGGTTGTCGAAGCCGGAAAGGTGAAATGCTTTGTGATAGTCGCCTTTCAGGCGGAAACCGCGTTTCTGGCCTGCTGCTACAACGTGGTGTACGTAGGCGCTGGTTCCACTGCACATACTGTCCAAACGCATCCCGTTTTTATTTGTGTTGATTAGCCAGGTGTAGCGTGTAGTCGATTTAGATGCGTTTCCTGTGGTGCGTTGCAAACCAGCACCATCTTGATTTAAGTACTGGTTCTCGATACGCATATATTCTACTAGTGAACGCAAACCTGGCTGAGGGCCACCGGTCCATGTTTGATTCATGGTGATATAGCGGGAGACACTGGGACCAAATAAGGTGTCATCACATAAAAGTGGATTCCCGCAAGTTGATCTGTAGTTATCTGCTATTCCCGGGGCGTATACATGTCCGTCATTAGGATTGTCGAACCAGTCGTTGTATTGGAAAAGCAGGTTTTCCCATACAGGGGACATAACATCGATGAATTTCAGTGCAAATGCGGAGTTTATAAACTCAAAGATGCAATTTCTGACGGTATTGTGCCAACCACTCCATATATAATTTCCTTTCGCCGGGCCGAGTTCTTCTTCAAGTAGACCTATTGCCCAACTATGAGATGCTCTGCAATCCTCCACCGTTATAAAACTCCCGTTACGTATGTTGAATGCCCCTGCCCAGAAATGGATATTTTTTATTTCAAAACTGTCGACGTGGTCGAAATGCAGAACTTCTGTTCTTACTCGGACCCTTACGTTTGCAGAGGTTGGTACATAGCCCTGGCTTGGGTAAAGGTAAAGCGTGCTGGTAACGGCATCAAAGGACCATTCTTCTTCGGAATCAAGATTTCCGAGCTCCCCAGGTAAATATCCCAAATCATGGATGTATGGGTTTTCTAAACGTAAATCCCAAATGGTCCCAGACTCTGGGTTGTTAGGATTTCCGGTTGTAGGGTCAGTTGGATTTTTAAAGTTGTCGGGCATTGCGGGAATCATGAAACGATCATCTACAAATAAGCTGATAATACTTTCAACTTTTACTCCGGCTAGTAATGAAATCTCATGCATGTCAAAAACCGCTTTGTAGATGTCGTTTCCGTTGTGATTAATAATTTCCCAGCTTGCGTCAACAGGAACAGTTCCGTCGATTTTTACCTGATCATTCTGCCCTTCAAGAGTGATTGTCTGGTTGGGTGAAGGAACGTCAAAGTACTCCTCTACTTCTTGATCTATGTAGTTCAATCTGTACGCTTTAACGAACTCCGAATAGCGCCCTTCCTTTAGATAAATTCTTTCTCCGGAGGAAACAGCTTCTAGCGCACTATTAATGGTCGGATATGGGCATTGATTAGTTCCTTGGGGAGCTGTGCAGCTACTTTCTGGCGTATTGAAGAATCTAGATCGGATTTCTGTATCGACCATCGTGCCATGGAAAGAGTTAGCGCTCATGTCCTCTATTTCGAAATCTGGCGTTGTTGTCATTGGATAGTAGGCAATAAGTCCTGTTTCATTACCTTGTAACGACTGGTTCATGGCATTGTTGATTTCTGTTTCTGTTCTGGCCACGTCCCAGATGCGAACGTTGTCTATCTTTCCAAGGAACCAATGACCTAACTTAGAAATGCTTACAGGGTGTGGGGTCGCGCCGGCAGGAACACTTCCACTGTGCACCATCACCCCATTGACATAGAGACGCAACTCGGTGTTTTCAAACGTGAAGGCAACATGGTTCCAAGTAGAGGGGGTTAAAACATTGTCAACTTCGTAACGTACTTGGGATAGGTCATCGTCATTGCATTCGTCAGCTACTTGCGGGTCGCAATATCCAAACCCGTACCATATTCGATGCCCATCCTCTATGACAACAGTAGGAGGTCTGTCTTCATCATCGGAATTTTTCCCGGGTTTTTGATCATTTCCAATGACTACTTGAATGGCCCGATAGTGATCATCAATAGAGAACACGTTTGCTTCAATGGTAAACTGAGTTGAGAGTACGGGGAAATTATCCGGGAAGAGCATTCCATCTGAAGGTTTCGGGTGCCCGTCATACCAGTAGTTATTTCCCTGGAATGCTCCTAGATCATCGAACGGGTCATAGAAGAGGTAAGGATCTTCTTGGTATATTGACCGCGAATTTTGATCCACTATCAGGGCATCAATATCAACACATACCCCATTAGATATTTCGAAACCGGGTTCACAAATAATCGGGTCAGCAACTACGGGCTCTGATGCCTGAGGAGGGTTAGACGGAACTGGA
>CABZWT010000068.1:0-5010 GCA_902529525.1 Actinomycetota bacterium | reverse complement strand
TGATGACAGATGAAGGGGCGATCTTTACCGCCGGGCCGCCTCTGGTCAAAGCATCGCTCGGCGAAGACATCTCCAAAGAAGACTTGGGTGGCCCCGCGGTGGCGTTGGCGAGTGGGCTGATCCATAACCACGCGTCCGATGATGAGGACGCGTTGGGTCAGATTCGGACGTGGTTGTCGTATCTTCCTTCGTCGGCGTGGCAACGACCCCCCGCTGATGATGGCGCAGAAGGTGACCGATCGACGCCGGAGTTAGCTGACTTGGTAGAGGCAGACCCGCGCCAGCCCTACGACATGGAGAACGTCATCACCACCATCATGGACGCAGACAGCTTCTTTGAAGTACAGGCTGGGTTTGGCCAGTCGATTCTTACCGGGTTCGCCCGCCTAGGAGGCCAGCCGGTCGCGGTGGTCGCGAACCAGCCCCAGCATCTGGCCGGGGCGATCAATGTTGATGCCGCTGACAAGGCAACCCAATTCATCACCGTCGCCGATTCATTTCATGTTCCACTGATTTTCCTCACCGATAACCCCGGTGTGCTCGCCGGTTCAGCGTCAGAAAAAGCGGGGATTCTCAAGCATGCGGGAAGAATGTTCGCCGCCCAACACGCAGCTACCGTGCCAAAAATCCAATTGACGCTACGCAAAGCATACGGGTTCGGCAGTACCGCCATGGGCATGAATCCTTTTGACAACCAAACCTTAAACCTTGCCTACCCCGGTGTGAGTTTCGGGGCGATGCCGGCGCGTGGTGCCGATGATGCGACCGGCGCCGACGAAGAAACCCGAGCAGCGTTACGGGAGGCGGAAGAAGCGTCAGGGAACCGGTCGGCGTCCGCGCTGAGTGTTGATGACATTATTGAACCGGCCGAGACCCGATCCAAGCTACTTCAAGGTCTCGGTATGGCGTCAGCGCGGCTCCAAGGCGCAGTTGAACCCAAGGCCCGAACCGGAAACTACTAAAACAATCAGCTGGTTGGAGCGGTGAGCGGCCATGGGTTGTGGCGCTCCCACACGTGGGCCAAATCCAGTACTGCGTGATCTTGGTGTTGGACGGCCATGATCTGGATGCCGACGGGCGCCCCATCAACAAGGCCGGCGGGAACAGAGATCGCGGGGTTCCCCGAGATGTTCGCGGGGATCGTCAACGCCCCGTTGTTACCTGGAGGTGCTTTCTCGCCGTCGACGCGGGTGTTGGATTCAATATGGGCAGGGAACGCGATGTCGGGGTTAGCGGCACAGATCACGAAATCTGTCTGGTCGAAAATGTTTGCCATACGTTCGTTGGCAGCGGTTCGTCCCGCCTCTACTCGGGCGGCGATATCGAGGTCGTAGCGTTGGAGGCCCATCCGGACGCCGAACGCCATCGACTTGGTCATCTGGTCTTCACAGTCGGGCCACAGGTCACCAAGTTCCTTGTAGAGGCCTGACTGGTTGGCGATGGCCCATTCCCAATCAATAGGAGGAAGATCAATATCTACATCAACACGCTGCAACCCAGCAGCTTTGATAATCTCTTCTGCTGTTTCTACGATGAGGGAACGAACGGGGTCGCTGATCATAGCCGATCCCAAATCAGGTGAAACAACAACACGAGCACCGGAGAAATCTGTAGTGCCGAGCTGCGCCTCCCACCCATGTTCCTTGGGGAGACTGTAGGGGTCGCGGGGGTCAAAACCAGCGCACACGTCATACCAACGGGCAGTATCCCTGACTGACCTCGACAAACACCCGCTCACCACGGTAAGTGGGCCGATGCCGGTATGAGGACCACGGGGAATCCGGCCCGCCGTACCCTTCATCCCGACAAGGCCACAAAATCCTGCGGGGATGCGGATTGATCCTCCCCCATCACCACCCGTTCCAAGCGTCACTATACGTCCTGCCACTGCGGCAGCACTGCCACCGGATGAACCTCCAGGCGTTAGATCATGATTCCATGGGTTATGGGTAATGCCATTCAGTTTGGTGGTCGAGCAGTTGAGCCCACCGAATTCGCTTGCGGTGGTGAGGCCGATCAGGTTGGCCCCTGCTGCCTTGAGCCGTTGGATCATCGTCCCATCAAATTGTGAGACTCGATCAGCGAACACCAGTGAAGCACTTGTGTCAGGCCAGCCCTCGACATTGTGGAGTTCTTTCACCCCAATAGGAACCCCGCCGAGTGGAAGAGACACATCAGCTTGTGCTGCTCGGGTAAGAGCTCCTTCTTTATCCAGATAGGAGAACGCGTTGAGGCCACTTTTGTCAATAGCATCAAAGACAGCGTTCGCTTCTTCAACTGGTGAGCGGTCCCCATTTCGGAAAGCTTCGACTAGAGCAACTGCGTCTTTACTCCATGTGTTTTCCATAGATACTCACCCCCATACCACTGTAAAGCCTTCTGATTCTAATTTCTCTGCGTGGAGTTTCTCTGCCGCTTCTCCCATGTCTTGGGTGAAGAAGATATTCTCATCAGGGAAAAGATCGTATAGAAGTCGATCACCATGCTCCTTAACCTCTTTATTGTAAAGGCGACCTTTTTTATTTCGTCGGCCGTCTTTATGTTCTCGAAATCGTTCTTCTACTGTCTTGGATGTTACTCCAACGTAGACCCACTTTTCGGGGCCGCCTTCCTTTGCTAGCTCGATGACATACACCTGCCAGATTTTCTGGTCTTGACCTACGGTGAATCCTTGTTCCTTGAGACTTTTCTTTAGCTTACCCATCTCATCATTCGCTTTTTCTCCAGTTGTAAATGTGGCTTCGGGCATTAGGTCTTCGCGGAGTTTCACGATTCTGTTCGCATACCACTTCTTCTTACCTTTACCCTGAAGTAAATCGTCAAACCTTTTTTTGGGAGGGTCGTAAGTTTTGTCGACGACAAGGTTCGGGTGTGAAGAGATTCGACGTGGTTCAGCATCATCAAGTTCGAGCACGACAACAGAATATTCCTTCGCATTGCTTCGTCGTTCTTTATTCGCCATTATCTAGGTCCCCACCTAGCAGCTGTAGCGCAATTCTCATCGCACCATCTATGTCCCCCTTATCCTCTAAGTGCTTCATGATTTGGAGCTTCCTATACAACTCAGCCCTTGGACCTGCGGCAAAGTTGTCTGTGAAGTATTCGAGTTGATCAACAACTTCAACTAAGGAAGCAACTTCGGAACGTATCTTTTTCAAGCTGTATTTCAGGTGATCAATAAGCTCAGGTTTGTCTGAATCAAAGTTGATGGGGGAGCTACCAACGTCCGAGGTTAATACATCGATTTCTAGAAAGTCTTCGGTTAACTTCGCTCTGGCAAATGAACTTCTTGCGGATGTAGTAGGAATCTCTTCGTTAACATCAAGTATGAAAAACGTTCGGAACGCATCTTCAGCATAAAGTTCGTTGGAGAAAGCTAATATCGCTGAATTCGGTTTGAGCTTCCTTAACGCTTTTAGATTTACAGTTTCTTCGGTATGTATCTCTGCTACAAGATCAGCATTCGGGTCAAGGATAAGATACGTCTTTCCTTTGTTCTCTGGAGAAAGGAATTCCCAGTCTTCAAAATCTCTCAGGGCCCAGGCTCCGGCGTTAACTAACGGGCTCCGTGATTTCTCTTGCTTTTCCAATTCCTGAATTTCTGTCAAGACTGGTTCAATATTCGCTGAGCCGTCTCGAAGTTGACCTAGCGCTGCAACTATCCCTTTCGATGTTGCCGGTATTTTCTGATCAGATAAACGGCGTTCTATAGCTGCGGTGAACCTCCCTAATGGCAATATTTGATTTTCAAAAAGTTCTTTATGATTTTCAGGGACCTGTCCGGAGCCTTCCCTAGTTATGAATTGGGACCAGGCGCGAATTCCCAGCATGAAAACTTGGATCTTTTTTTCTTTGGGGTTCGGGTATGAAGGGTTGGGAGAGGTGTCCCAATAGACGACATCAGCGATTTCTTTGAGCTTTCGAATACCCTCTTCTTTTTGATCCTGAGGGAATACCGTAGTGACGAGCTCTGAGATATCGGCCACTTTTTGGGTTAGCGAAGAGATCAAATCGGAGCCATCACCTGGCTTCCAGTGACCTAAGGAAGGTTGGAAAGATTTGGGGTCAAGTGAACAATCATTACTTAAGATTTCTTCATAGGTCGCGTGCGCAAAATGCTTTTGGAGATTATCAAACGAGGTAGCTATGTCCTCACCTTCGACGTCAAGGGTGAGCCCTGCCGAAGGGAAAATCGTTTTGGCCAAATTTGTTGCAAAATCTTGAAGGGTTGTGGCTTGAAATTCATCGGCAAGCCGGTTCTTTGCTTGCGAGAATGCAAGAGGTTCGCTTTGGGAGATAAGGATCTGTGCGTCTTCCCTCCATACCGCATAAAGGTAAAGTGCTGCCACAAGTGTGAATACTGGGGCGAATCCTTGGCCGGATTCTTGTACTTGAGGGATATCGAAAAATGCGACCCTATTGTCTGCAGCTTGCATGCCGCGGGCTTCCCGGTTTTTGTCAAACAGGAGAATGGAGAAACTATCAGAGAATTTATAGAAGAACCCCTTCGGTATGGTAATTGTTGCGTCGAGGACGTTCCTGCGTAGAAGGTTCGTTCTAAGGTCGACCGACACTTTATCTGAAGCGTTTAACCAGTCGTGTTCTACTATGAGTGCCCCGCGGCCGGTTTGGTTAAGGTGCCGGAGTACGACTTGGACCCATGCGTTGCTCAGTGACCCTTTCGGATTACCGAGTTCCCAACGTGAGTCGGTTTCGATGTTTGGAGGAACTTTCATCCCCAAGACAGGGTCAGCTAAAACCACATCGGCGCTTATAGGGGGGCTTGGGACAGGACCACTAATCGAGTCTCCTATCGACAAAGTGGCATTACAGTTTCGTAGCGACAAACACAGGGAGGCCAAACTAACAATGTTTGGATCAATATCTTGACCGACGGCAATAGCGTTATTGACCAGAGCGCTGGAATACAACAACGTGGTGCCAAACCCGACACATGGGTCATAGATGGTGACGCCATTGGTTGGTTCTTTTGTTGGTTTCGTGAGCAAG
>CABZWT010000067.1:0-5222 GCA_902529525.1 Actinomycetota bacterium | reverse complement strand
TGCAATTGGCGCAGTTGTTCTAGCACTTGGGAGCTATGGTGTAGCAGCGTTACCAGTCCGGCTATGGGCTTTGATCTTGATACTGATCTCGATGGTTGCTTTTGCCGTCGATATACAAACGGTTGTCCCACGGTTTTGGACATTCGTTGGGCAGACAGCGTTTATTTTTGGAACGGTTTTTCTATATCCCGAAGCGAGTGTTCAAATGTCTTGGATTCCAATGACAGCAGGGATCGTAGGAATATTTGTTCTGATGTTTCGAGGGATGCCCATCATGATTCGCGGACGATTTGCGACTACAAAAATTGCTTCCCAATGAACCAGCTAATAACCGAAGTAAAGACTTCGCTATTCTTTTTCATTCAGTAATCTGCTTTGTTCTAGTAACAAATCACGCTTGCGTAAAATCATGAACATCTAGTGGTAAATGAGCTGGCAGAAGACCAAAAGACGCACTTTTTCACGTTTTCTACTATTTTTTTGATGAAATAGGCTTTTTTTCTTGCCACAACCTGCCAACGCTGACTAGGTTCCCGTTAAAGGGGGCAGAGTTGAGTGCGCTATTAGACGATTCAGGATGGCAATACAGGGCAGCGTGTCGTGGCCCACAAATCCACGTCTTTTTCCCGCCTCCAAACTTTGAACGTAAAGAAGCAAAAAGAGCAAGAGAACGCAGGGCAAAATCAATATGCGAGTCATGCACCGTAAAAACAGATTGCCTTGCGTACGCTCTTAAAATCAGAGAACAGCATGGAATATGGGGAGGGCTCAACGAAATGGAACGCAAATCCCTTCTCCCTGAAAAACCTTTTTAATTAAGAAGCTATCCTGCTTGATTTGATGCAACGCCTAAAGCGACAGTAACCATCTCATCAAAAGTATTTTCTCTATCCGATGAAGTCATTACTTCATTTCTCACGATGTCGTCGCTTACCGTCAATAGAGCTAGGGCTTTAACCCCCTCGAGTGCCGCAATCGTAAATAGACCAGCAACTTCCATCTCAACTCCTAAGATTCCTCTCGCTCCAAGCTCTTCAAAAATTTTTGTACTTGGACCATAAAAGAGATCAGACGTAAATACAGGCCCAGCCATGACCGCTATCTCTTTTTCTTCGGCAACACTCATAGCGCTAGACAGAAGGTCCCAACTAGGAACTGCAGGCAGCGTGAGTCCGTTATTTAAAGTCTGAATTGCAGCTGAGTCAGTTCCAGCTCCTGTAGCGCAGATAATATCACCCAGTCCTACTGACTCTGACAATCCGCCACAGCTTCCAACGCGAATAAGTGTCTGCACTCCATAAAAACGGATCAATTCCGTATAGTAAATCGCCGCTGACGGAACCCCCATCCCAACAGCTTGAACCGAAATTGGAATTCCATTAAATGTTCCGGTAAAACCATCGGCGCCGCGAACACTATTTACCTGCCTGACTTCTTGAAGGTAGTTTTCTGCTATGAATCTAGCCCGCTTTGGATCTCCAGGAACGAGGGTAATAGGAGCATAATCTCCTCTTTTTCCCTCTAGGTGAGGGGTTGGTCCACTATCCATTAGAAGTCCCCTTTTCTATTTCGATTACAAATCTAATTCTATGGTAGAGCTTGTGGAGGTGACGCTCCTAATTAGTATTCGGCATGCGCTTACCTGCCAACCTGACATCGCCTCGTCTAACAGTTATTCCCGAATTATCAAGATACGCCAAAAGAGGAAGGATGTACTTTCTTGTTGTCTTTAGTTCTTCTCTAACTTCACCAACCGTGATACCTTCAGGTGCTTTTTGAAGCATTAAGCCCAAAATCGTTGTCGCTTCCTCAATAGCCTTAGGAGAAAAATAGATCCCACCTTCCTCAATTACCAGCCCCCTGCGCACAAGCTCGCGGAGTTCAGGCTTACTCACAGAAGTAGGCTCAGGTGGTTTAAACAAGTTCATTTCCAGTTCCTCCAGAAAGTCATGCTCGGCTAGATTATCCTCACCTTCTCTTCGGAGATAGTTTCCTTCTACGACGACGTCAGAAAGTAAATCGACGATGTTACGTTGGTGTTGACTTAGGTCAGAAAGATTCACACCAAGTGCCCCACCTTCTTCGATTAAGTGAAGAACTTCAAATTTTAATTCATTAATCAACGGCGGGTCAATAATCCAGTTTTTAACTGTCGGAGTTCGCCTTTCACCTGTCAAAGCTTCTAAATGGTCATCTGTAATCCAGCCATGCTCCGAAATGACCCGATCCACGCTTGCATCCGGAACCGCCTCTGAAGATTTGAGCAATGGCTGCGGATCGAGAATCTTTCCCCCTCCTATCGTCTCTCCGCGTCCGCTATCGCGGAGGATATATCTATCTCCAAGCATTAATGGAAGCTCATTATCTATGAAAATACGGACTTTCCCTTGCTCCCCTGGAAAGATACTCTCTGGGCCAAGTACACGAAGTTTTGCCGGATACTCTCCAGATCCTAAATACACTAAGTAAGCGCCTCTCCTTGAAATATCATGATCTACGGCATTAAGGACGAACAGGTCACCATCAAATTTTGAAGTCAAATACCACTGATTAGACCTTGTGAGTACAGACCCTCTAGCAAGGTCATTATGATCTACACCCACTAAATTAACTGCAACCCTTGCCCCCTGATCAGCCTTTTCTAATTCTTCGTGGTGAGACTGTAACGCACGTATCCGAACCTGATGATTTTCAGGTGAAAGCAACAATTCTTCCCCAACCTCAAAGGAACCTCCTCCTAAAGTTCCTGTAACTACTGTCCCAGACCCTTTAGCGGCAAAAACACGATCTACCCATAAACGAGGTCTCTGTCTATCAGAATTTGGCGGGGTATCACCTAAAACAGTCTCGATCTCGGAAATTAAAGTATCTAGACCTAATCCTGATAAAGCATCAACATGAACAATTGGTGCCGAGCTCAAAAATGTTCCATCCAAATGATCAGCAACTTCTAGTTCGGCGAGATCACGCAACTCCTCATCAGCTAACGCAACCTTCGTTAAAGCTACAACGCCCGAAGAAACACCAAGAAGATCAAGAATCCGCAGATGCTCTTCAGATTGAGGTTTCCACCCTTCATTAGCAGCAACGACGAAGATACACGAATCGACCGTTCCTACCCCAGCTAACATATTCCGAATAAATCTCTCATGACCTGGTACATCAATAAACGAAACAGTGTTTCCACTTGGAAGCGTGAATTGGGCGAATCCCAAATCGATAGTTAAGCCACGCTCTTTTTCTTCGGCCCATCGATCTGGGTCAGTTCCAGTTAATGCACGTATAAGAGTTGATTTTCCATGATCCACATGGCCAGCTGTGCAGACAACATGGTTTACCACTAGCTAATCCAGTTTTCCTAGCGCAGCAGATACGATTTCATCGTGATCAGGGTCGATAGTGCGAAAATCTAAATAGGTATCGCCATCCTCTACGCGAGCGATTACAGGCAGCCCTCTATCAAACCCACGGCGAAGTTCCCAGCTTCGATCTCCCGATAACTTCAATCCAATAGAAGGGATAACAACTGAAGGAAGAGTTCCTCCTCCAGGAATGGAATTCACGCTAACAACCTCACCAACATTCATACTTTCAGCTCGTGCACCTAATTCTTCTAGGTTGGCTGACGCCATCCTCCAAAATGGGATTTGATCGCCATCACGATGAAGATAGCGAAGGGCTAAATCTTGAAGCGAAATAAGCGTGTGGCTTCCTGGTCGAAGTACACGAGCAAAAGGGTGGCTAAGACATTTATTAATCAAATCTGATTTACCTGCAATAATTCCTGCCTGCGGCCCGCCAAGAAGTTTGTCACATGAAAAAGTAACCAAATCAGCTCCGCTCTGAAGCGTCTGTTTAGCTGCCGGCTCTCCAACAAGCCACGTAGGTGGATCTGAACGCAGCCACGGGCAATTCGAGTCTAATAAACCGGATCCGATATCGACGACAAGGGGAATATCTAGTGAAGCTAGGTCTTCTACTGCCGTTTCTTCTGTAAAGCCAATAATTTTATAATTTGATTGATGGACCTTCAGAGCCATAGCCACATTGCGATGAGCGTCAATAGCTCGTTGATAATCAGCTAAGCGTGTTTTATTTGTTGTCCCGACTTCTACAAGGTATGCACCTGATAGTTCGAGAATTTCCGGAACTCTGAACGAACCGCCAATTTCAACAAGCTCACCGCGAGAAATCGCAACCCCTCGCTCAGAAGCTAGAGCCGATAAAACCAGTAAGACCGCTGAAGAGCAGTTGTTAACTACCATTGCAGATTCAGTTCCGCATAATTGCGCAAATAAATCCCCAATACTTGTTTGTCGAGAACCCCTACTGCCGTTCTCTAGATTAAATTCGATATTTGAAGAGAAACTTGACCGAGGAACTCCCCAAGAAGCCCTTCCAAGGTTCGTATGAAGTAGCACTCCAGTTGCGTTCACCACGGGTTGGATAAACGAGCGTTGAAGATGTTCTACACGTTCCCCAATATTTTCCCAGTTGCCTTCAGCAATAGCCAACCGTGCTTCTTTAACTAAAAGCTCATGCGGAATTCCTGAGTCTTGCATGGATAATGCTAGATCGTTAACCGAAGGAGGCTTCTTTCTCATACCTTGACTCTAGAACTGATTAACCTCCGATCCATCAAGGATTCCTATTGGATTTAAATTTTTTTACTTCAGGTAGGCCTCCAAAAGTCAAAGCAGACAGTTCATCTCGTAGACTGGAAATGATGTTTTTTCTGCTTCTTCTTCTATTTCTAGCCGTTCCTTTGGCTGAAATTTTGGTTATTGTCGAAGTCGCGCAGAGAACTGGAATAATCGAAACAATTGCCCTTCTTCTTATTGTTAGCATTCTTGGTGCTTGGTTAGTGAAATCAGAAGGGATGGGAGTTATCCGAAAAATTCAGTTTCAACTTATACAGGGACAGATTCCAAATAAGGAACTATTAGACGGTGGGCTGATTCTAATTGCTGGTGTTCTCATGCTTACCCCTGGGTTCATTACTGATGTGGTTGGGTTGTTGCTTCTCTTCCCATTAACCCGTCCAATAATTCGTCGCCTATTTTTCAAAAGAATTGTCAACCAGCCATTTAGTGCAATGGGTTCGGACTCAAAGCAAAGTACATTCAATTTCACAAGCGGTTCCTTCTTTGGGATGGAGAACGGGGATACCGAAATCGTTGATTTACGCAGAGAAGATGATGACCCTCGAGATCCCCCTTCAC
>CABZWT010000066.1:0-5534 GCA_902529525.1 Actinomycetota bacterium | reverse complement strand
ACGTCAAACGGGCCAGCTATTTTCCGCCTACGCGAACACATGGACCGAATGCTGAACTCAGCCAAAATTCTTCTCATGCCTCTGCCTTATACTTCAGAAGAACTTCAAGATGCAGCTAAGCAAGTAGTTCGTGACTCTGGTCTTGACAGCTGTTACGTCAGACCCATTGCTTACTATGGGTACGGCGAGATGGGTCTTGCTACATCAAGCTGCACTGTTGACGTCGCTATCGCTTGCTGGCCTTGGGGAGCGTACCTAGGTGAAGATGCAGTCACTAAAGGCGTTCGTATGAAAATCTCTTCATGGGCCCGACATGACCACAACATTATGCCTCCAGCGTCAAAAACTACAGGGAATTATGTCAACTCAACGTTGGCTAAAATGGAAGCTATCCGCGCAGGCTATGACGAGGCAATTATGTTAAACCGCGATGGGCTGGTTGCCGAATGCACCGGCGAAAACTTGTTTGTTGTCAAAGGGGAGACCCTTTACACGCCTCCTCTAGTATCAGGTGCCCTTGAAGGCATTACGCAAGATACAGTCATGACATTCGCACGGGATCTTGGATACGAAGTAAAAGTAGAAGGACTGGCTCGGTCAGACCTTTTTATTGCAGATGAGATTTTTGTTGTCGGTACGGCCGCAGAAGTAAGTGCTGTAAATAGTGTCGACGATCGTGAAATACCTTGCCCTGGGCCAATAACACAAAAAATCGCTTCTCTGTACGCCGATACCGTCAGAGGCAAAAAAGAAGAATACGCTCACTGGTGTGAGGTCGTTTAATGCCAAGTGATACTAAGAGGTCCATCGAGATCTATGACACAACTCTTCGCGATGGCAGCCAACTTGAAGGAATCTCACTAACGGTTGAAGATAAACTCCGGATTGCAGAACAGCTTGATTCTCTCGGAGTGCATTACATCGAGGGTGGCTGGCCAGGTGCGAACCCCAAAGATGATGAATTCTTTGAACGAGCTCAAGAGGAACTCTCTCTAGAAACTTCAGTATTTGTAGCTTTCGGTTCGACGCGTCGGGCTAAAGGAAAAGTAGATCAAGACCAAACACTCGCAAATCTTCTTGGAGCAAATACAGAAGTAGTCTGCATCGTAGGAAAATGCTGGGACTACCACGTTCTTGAAGCTCTACAAACATCCCTTGAAGAAGGGATCGCTATGGTCGCAGATTCGATTGAATATTTAGTTGCAAATGGGCGACGAGTATTCTTTGATGCAGAACACTTCTTCGATGGATATAAGAACAATCCAGAATTCTCCCTAAAAGTTCTCGAAGCTGCTGCTATGGCCGGAGCTGAAAGGCTTATCCTTTGTGATACTAACGGAGGGACATTGCCCCATGAAGTTGAGCAAGCAGTCGAAGACGTTGTTCAACATCTCGACGTAGGAGTAGGGGTTCATCTCCACAATGACGCTGGTTGTGGCGTAGCCAATGCAATCGCTGGAGTTAAAGCAGGAGCCATCCAAGTTCAAGGAACAATTAATGGGTATGGAGAACGAACGGGAAATTGCGACTTAGTAGCTGTTATCGCAAACTTAACGCTCAAAATGGGTTACGAGACTATTCCCGAAGACTGCCTCTCACGCTTAACTCCTGTTAGCCATCACGTCGCCGAACTTGTGAATCTGACTTTGCACCCTCAGCAGCCATATTCCGGAAGTTCAGCCTTTGCCCATAAGGCGGGACTACACACCAGTGCCATTTCGAGAAGGCCCGACGCGTATGAACATATCGACCCTGAAGTTATTGGAAATGGGACTAGGTTTGTAGTTTCTGAGATGGCCGGAAGATCGACTCTCGAGCTCAAGGCAAACGATCTAGGAATCGACCTTGATGGAAAAGTTCTCGGCGACGTTGTAGAAGTTCTCAAACGACTCGAATACGAGGGTTACCATTTTGAAGTAGCAGACGCGTCTCTTGAACTACTTATGCGAGGAGCAAGCGGTTGGAAGCAAGACTTCTTCGAAGTCGAAAGCTTTTCGGTCGACATGAACCATATCGGATCTGGAAGCAGAGCATGGAATGAAATCTCGGTAGAAGTTGATACCAGGGCGGTCGTGGACCTTTTCGTTGATGGAAAAAAAGTGGTTGGATTAGGAGATGGGAACGGTCCCGTTAACGCAATAGATACAGCATTACGGTCTGTTCTAACCGATAGTTACCCAGAGCTTAAAGCTATCTCTCTTGTCGACTATAAAGTACGTGTTCTCGATACAGAAAAAGGCACGGGTGCAGTCACTCGAGTTCTTCTAGATAGCACAAACGGGGAAGCGAACTGGACGACAATCGGTGTTTCTGAAAATATCATTGAGGCCAGTTGGCAGGCATTGATTGATTCGCTTGTTTATGGCCTTTTGCATTCTCCTCACCAAGACCTGCCCCAGAGCGAATAAACTAGGAGAATGGCAGCTCCTAAATACGTACCCACACCACCCATTCAGACTAAGCATTACCAGTCTTCACTACGAAAGGGATCGAGTCGATGGATTTCAGAACGACCAGCCGAACAAAAGCACACCTCTCGCCAGAACCTAGGATTTGGCAACCAAGGCCCTGATCAAGGATACGCATTAAAGATCGTTCAATTTTTTCGAGACAGGGTATATCTAGCTAGCAGTGAAGAATGGAACGATGCAGCGAAAGCTGCTGTGATTATCGGATTAAAACGAGCTTCGCTATTCGGTCGCGCTCCCTCCCGATACGACATTGAAGCAGCATTTTGTTTATGGGGATATTTCGACCCGAAACCAGCTTCCGATTTAGTCGAATTCAGAATCACAACCCTAAAAAATCTAAGCGCTTCTCACGATTATCTCCTGCAGCGATCTATCGCAGATAGCATCCCTACTGAAAAGTTAAAGCAAGAGCTAAAGAAAATTCAAGAAGATTACCAAAATGATTGGCGCTCTATCATTGACACAACGATACTTCAAAGGAACGAAACCCTTTGAACACCGGTTCACCTCGAGTGCGATTCGCACCAGCACCATCAGGCTACCTTCATGTCGGATCTGCTAGGTCCGCACTTTTTAATTGGCTTTTCGCAAAAAACTCAGGGGGGGCATTCATCCTCCGCATAGAAGACACAAACGCTGAGCTGGCAGCACCAGAATATTATGACGCTATTACCGAACCGCTTAAATGGCTAGGGCTTGAATGGGATGAGGGTCCTTACTTCCAGTCAGAAAGAAGAGATCTTTATCTCAACGCTATCGATATGTTGCTTCAATCAGGAAAGGCTTACTTCTGTGACTGCTCGAGGGAGCAAATAGACCAACGAAACAAAGAAACTGGCTTCCAAGGAGGCTACGACGGCTATTGCCGTGATAGAAATCTTGAGGAAACGCCTACAGCAAGCGTAAGATTTCGCACACCTGATCAAGGTTCAATTCAGGTGATAGATCTAATCCGTGGGGAAGTAGTGTTTGATAACGCTGAATTAGAAGATTTCGTCATACGTCGAGCAAATGGTACCCCTGTTTTCTTAGTGGCTAATGCCGTGGACGATGCTGATATGAATATCACACATGTGATCCGGGGTGAAGACCTTCTCAATACCACGCCAAAAGTTCTTCTATTGTGGGAGGCATTAGATTATGGAGTCCCTCCTATCTATGCCCACCTTCCCCTTCTTGTTGGGGACGATAGAAAAAAACTGTCAAAACGCCGTCATTCTGTTGCCTTAGGAGATTTCAAGGATGAAGGAATACTTCCAGAAGCAATGGTCAACTATCTAGCTCTCTTGGGCTGGGGTCCTACCGATGAGAAGGAGATTAGGCCGCTAGAAGAAATCGTTGCCCTCTTTTCCTTAGAGAGCGTAAACAAGGCTCCGGCTTTTTTTGATATCAAAAAACTGAACCATATCAACAGTCACTACATCGCAGCTATGAGCACAGAAGTTTTCGCTGACGAAGCCTCAAAATACATCAAAACAATAGGGTGGAAGCCGCCCCACTTTGACATGGCTGCCTTAGAGGCACTCACTCCCTTCCTGCAGGAGAGAGCCACTCGAATTTCCGATGTGATTCCACTTTTAGATTGGGTGTTCGAAGACGACTTACCACAAGAAACGAATGAAAAAGAGATCAAAAAAATGGCAAAGGCAATGGGAGCTGAACTAGTTCCAGACATTCTTGAAGAAGCCATCGGCAGACTCCAAGATTGCCAGTGGGATGCTGAAACTCTTGCCAAAGAGATTCGAGAAGTTGGTGATGAACTCAATACAAAATCTCAAGTCCCTGTTCGAATTGCTGTAACAGGACGCAGGACCGGGCTTCCTCTTTTTGAACCCATGGCGTATCTAAGCCGAGAACTTGTGCTCAGTCGCCTACAAACAGCCAGATCAAATTTGAGGTAAATGCATGCCCTGCTTTAAAGAGCAAAAGAAGTGGGAATATATTGAGTACTAATGGGCACCGATCAGTTCGATTGCGGAAGTTCCTAACAATTACTCTGCTTTCCATTATCCTTCTGTCTCTCTCTTACCTACTAATTGTCTTTTTCCAAGTCTGGCTGAACAGCGCCCGCGATCAGGCACGCCCAGTTGACGCTATTGTTGTTCTTGGGGCCGCCCAATGGGACGGAGTCCCATCACCTGTCCTCGAAGCAAGATTAGAAAAAGCGCTCAAGTTGTATGAAGAGGGGCTTTCTCCAATTATTGTTACGACCGGATCAAAACAAACAGGCGATCGTTTCACTGAAGCTTACGCAGGTCTAACGTACCTTCTGGAGCGCTCAGTTCCTGAAAGTTCCATCCTTGTCGTCGTTGATGGGAATAACACCTTCGAATCGCTAAGTGCCACAGCAAATGTTCTTACAGATCGAGGAATCGGAAACAAAGTTATTCTTGTTTCTGACCCCTACCATGCGCTACGAGCAAAAGAGATTGCACGCGAGGTTGGGCTACAAGCATGGTTCTCACCCACAGATTTATCGAGCTCGTTCAGTCAACTTATCCGAGAAACAGCGGGCACTTCTGTAGGAAGGATGATTGGCTTTCGTAAAGCGAGCAATTTAAGTAAATGACTAAACAAATCATTTGTACCCCGTACGGGATTTGAACCCGTGCTACCACCTTGAGAGGGTGGCGTCCTAGGCCGCTAGACGAACGGGGCTGGACTTTTTATTCTATCTGTTCGGGGAGGAGGACTTGAACCCCCAATGACTGGACCAGAACCAGTTGTGTTGCCAATTACACCATCCCCGAGTGTTCACTTCTGCAATGACTCACCAGCTTAGCGACGTGAGTGTCCTCCACCCAACATGTAGCACCTCCAGCGGGTTCACGGCAGCGAAACTATCTTCTCTTTCTTCGAAATTACAGATTTTTAGATCGCTTCTGGTGGAGTCATTTCTTCGAGCTCTATTGGATACAGGTCAGATAATTGGGTGCCGCAACCGAAGACGGGCCCTGGATCATACCGACCGCGTTTCCCATAGTCGCTAGCTAAAACATACTGTTTGGGTGTGGGGCTGTTAGGTACCGGAGTTAAGAATTGCATGCTTTGCATGTAGAGGGT
>CABZWT010000065.1:0-5670 GCA_902529525.1 Actinomycetota bacterium | reverse complement strand
ATATCTAGATCGTAGGAAACACTTTCACCATATGCACGTCTGAAGATCCCAAAATCTAAAAGTTGGTTCCTTTATTAGGAGTGGTTTGCCAGTTTTCTGATCTTCTGAGCAATCTCAGGCCAGTAAATTGAAGGTAGATCATGTCCCATATCATCATATATAACCAATTCGGATTCTGGGATCGCTTTAGCCGTCGCAAGTCCACAATGGAGGGGGAGTAGGGGATCAACAGCACCATGAATTATCAATACAGGTAGTAGTAATTCTGTGAGTCGACTGGTCCTATCTCCGCTCATAGCGATAGCGGCTATCTGAAATCCAACTCCGTCTGGGCAAAAACTACGGTCATAGTTCGCCTCGGCTTGGAAGGTCGCATACTGTTCATCCCAAAGGGGGCCGGCTAGTGAACGAGAGCCGATCACATTGGCTTTAAGTATTTCCTCCCTGCCCTCTGGTGTGTCTCCGACAATAGCTTCCAACGCTTCTTCAGTTGGGGTAAAGAGTTCGGGGGCGCCAGTCGTCGAACAGATACTAGTAAGAGACAGAACGCATGTCGGATGATCGATTGCTAAGGTTTGGGCGATCATTCCACCCATTGATGCGCCCACAATATGCGCCGATTGATAGCCCAAAAAATCTAGAAGAGCGACGGCGTCATCAGCCATTGTTGATAATGAATAGGGGGATTCAATACTTTTGCCATTCAACGCTTTTGCTAGTAGGTCCATAGCAGCTGGTGGGTCCCCAACAGACTTAGTGGATAGTCCACTGTCACGATTGTCGAAGCGGATGACTCTAAAACCTTGAGAAGCTAAATGGTCGACAAACTCGATAGGCCATCCAATTAACTGTGCACCGAGACCCATTATGAGGAGAAGTGGGTCTCCGTCCGTTGGCCCATTCAACGTATAACACAATTCGATTCCGTTTACTTTGGTAGTTAGCTCTTCTGTATCCATAATTCTTTCTCGTACCCTGATCCTTTGTTTCCTTTGGGTCTTGGGTACTTATTCAGTTTTGACTATCTTCTTTAGGTTCTTCCCGAAGTGTCTGCTGTTCCGATATTTGGACAAAGGCGACTTGTATTTGTTGAAGGGCTTCTCGGAGTACATTTTCATTTTGTCCGAGTCGTCCCTGCAGTCCTGTCAAGATGGCACTCATAGCATCAATAGCAATTTTCGCAGCATCTATAGAAGGCGGTTCATTTGATAAGTGGATTGCCGCTAATTCGTAAATGCCCATTACATGATTGGCTATGACATCTTCGGCAGGAGTTTCGGACAGCCGTTTTCGGACCTCGGCTAGTTCTGCAGCCATCATGCGAGCTTGCTCCTGCTCCTCCGGGGTTAAATCATCAAATCCAGGAGGGTTAGCTGAAATTTCAGCAGGGTCAGTCCCATCATTTCTCTCCTCGGGTACGTCGTGTTCACCATGCGGCGTCCAAATACTCATCAATTCTCCTTCTATATCTCTATATGAACTCTATATAGATAGTTGCCTAATCCGAAAGTTTCGCTGATACTCTAGTTATTGTCTCAGAAGTAGTTATTGGGATCAAGAAAGTGCTGTCGAGAGGCAGTCACCTAGCTGCTCCATCAAAAGGTGGAATCGCAAGAGCATTCTTCGGTTAACGCAGTATAGGTGCAACACAAGTCGTGGTCTTATGGCCCACATCGGCGGGTGCTGATTTTCTTCGGCCCCGCCGTTTAATATATAGGAACCGCAATGAGACGGCGGTTTAGAAAAATTTGTACAAAGGAGATTTAACTTGATCAGGAGCTTGACATAGCTGGGAATACAGAGCCTCGAATTAATGAGTCGATACGTGCCGAAGAAGTCCGGCTTGTTTCTCCAGAGGGAGAACAGATAGGTATCACGCCAATTAATGAGGCTCTAGAAAAAGCCCGAGACCTCGAACTCGATTTGGTAGAAGTAGCTGAGAATGCAAACCCACCGGTTTGTAGGATCATGGACTATGGCAAATATAAGTATGAAGCAGCTCAAAGGGCGAAGGATTCCCGAAAGAAAAGCACAAATATCGTAGTAAAAGAGCTTAAATATAGACCCAAGATTGCCAAAGGTGATTTTGATACGAAAACAAACAAAGTTCGGAAATTTCTCGAAGGTGGCCACAAGGTGAAATTGACGATTATGTTTCGTGGTCGTGAAGTTCAACATCCGGAATTGGGAAGAAAGATTCTTGATGATGTCGCAGAGCTTATGGAAGATATTGCAATTCTTGAGGCTTACCCGCAGCTCGATGGGAGAAATATGACTATGGTTCTTGGCCCAGACAAAAAAGCAATCGCCAATCTTCGCAAGGAAAAAGAAAAACAACAAGAAGATGAGCAAGGTTAAGGATAGGAAATAGCTTCAAGCCAGTGTCAAGGTGTTAGACGTAATTGACTGATCAGATTACAAAAACTTGAAGATCATTCAGAAGTGGATCGAATCTACTGAAAAGTTAAATGGAGAAAACAATGTCAAAAATGAAAACGCATAAGAGTTCAGCAAAAAGATTCAAGAAAACGTCAAAGGGTAAGCTCAAGCGGGGCAGGATGCACCGTAACCATCTAGCAGAAGCAAAATCCCCGAAGCGTAAGCGAAAGGCGCGAAGGCCGGCAGAAGTAAGTAAAGCCGATACTTCAGCTGTACGGCGAAATCTAGGAATTTAAACATCAAATTAGATCAGATTCCATTAATAGGGGTATAGGAGAAGAGAAATGGCAAGAACAAAAACTGCGGTAAACAGAAAGAAGCGTCGTCGCCAGGTATTGGGGAAGGCTAAAGGGTACTACGGAAACAAAAGTAGGACGTTCCGTGCTGCAAACGAACAGGTTATGCATAGCGGAAATTATGCATATCGTGATCGGCGTGCCAGAAAAGGTGAATTTCGCAAATTGTGGATCCAGCGTATCAATGCGGCGTGCCGTCAGCATGGGACCACTTACAGCCGCTTTATTAGCGGTCTGAAAAATGCTGAAGTGGAAGTAGATCGAAAAAATCTCTCGGATCTAGCTATTCATGAGCCAGCTGCTTTCGCTGAATTAGTTGAAATCGCGAATAAGGCAAACGCTGACCAAGCAGGCTAGCCAAAGGAATGGTCGCTGTATCCAAGAGCAACCGAAGAGTTAGAGAGCTGCGGAAACTCCTGAGAAAAAGCTCGTATCGTGACACTACGAAAACATTTGTCATTGAGGGCCTGAATCTTTTACGCGAGGCAGGGACAACTGGGAACATGCCGATTGATATCTTCGTTGCCGAAGGTGACAGGGATATAGCTGCAGAAATCGAAACTCTTGGATTTGATGACCCAAGAATCTGGGAGCTTGAGGCAGAAGCACTGAGATCTATTGGGTCGACCCAGAACCCTCAGCCAGTTCTGGCTACAGTTCCGATGATCGAGCATTCCTATGATGAAGTAATTGGATCTCTTCCAGGTTTTTTGGCTATCGGAGTGGAGGTTAACGACCCGGGGAATGCAGGGACAATTATTCGAACCGCAGCAGCTGCTGGCGCTGATGCGGTTGTTTTCTCACATGGGTCTGTAGATATTTATAACCCCAAAGTCATTCGAGCCTCAGCCGGGTCAATATTTCGCATTCCAGTGATTGACTCTGCGGATATACTCAGCGTCATCCAAGAATGCCACAAGCAGAAAATAGCTACATTGGGATTAACTGGAAAGGGAGAAATTGACTATTCCGCTTGTGATTTAACCCAACCCATCGCGTTATTCGTTGGAAACGAGTCTCGGGGTTTGGAGAGTTCAGTACTTGGAAAACTTTCGGCAGAAGTTTCGATTCCAATGGAAGCTGGAGTGGAATCACTTAACGCTGCTGTTGCGCTTTCAATAGTCTGTTTCGAAGTAAGTCGACAAAGGGCCCTCAATGATGTTTGACATCACTCAGTCAGCTTGCTGATCCGATTATTCTAGACATTGGTGACTTATCAATTAATTCACTGCAATATATACCTCCAACCTGCGACAATGGCACTAGCTAAGTTTAAAGACGGTAAATCGTGAGCGAATATCAAAAACTCATAGATGAAGCACAATCAGCTGCTGATTCATCACAAAACTCCGAAGAACTAGGTTCGGCGCGTAGCAAATTCCTCGGAAAGAAATCGCAGTTATCTGAAGCTAAAAAAGAATTGGGGAAGCTTCAAGAAAGCGACCGGGCAGCAGCTGGAAAAGAATTAAACGAAGTGCGAAAACTCATTGAAGGAGCTTTCGAGCAACGTGAAGTAGCCCTTCAAGAAGAAGCGTGGAATCTCCAGTTTGAATCGGAACGGATAGATTTGTCAGAGAGGTTGGAAAGCTTGCGAAGAGGCCACCTCCACCTCATTACTCAAGCTCGTGACCACCTAGAAGACGTATTTGTCGGAATGGGATTTACTGTTGCTGAAGGGCCGGAGGTAGAGACTGCTTGGTATAACTTTGAGGCACTAAACATACCAGATTGGCACCCAGCAAGAGGAAACTTTGACACGATCTTCGTTAATTTGGGTTCTCCAGAAGAGGTTATGCTGCGATCTCACACATCGCCTGTTCAGGTTAGAACAATGGAAAATCATCAACCGCCAATCTACATAGTTGCTCCAGGTCGAACGTTCCGAACAGACAATGCAGACGCTACTCATCTACCAGCTTTTAATCAGATAGAAGGTCTTGTTATCGATAAGGGGATCACTATGGGGGACTTGGCAGGAACAATAGATTCTTTCGTTCAAGCTTTCTTTGGTGCTGAGGTGAAGTCCAGGTTGAGGCCAAGCTATTTCCCGTTTACAGAACCGTCTGCGGAGTTTGATATCTCCAGGTCAGATGGAAGTTGGTTGGAGCTTGGAGGTTGCGGGATGGTGCACCCAAATGTGCTCTCAAATTGCGGCATCGATCCAGAAGAGTGGCAGGGTTTTGCGTTCGGTTTTGGAATTGACCGGCTAGTTGCTATGAGGTATCAGCTTGACGACATCCGCGAACTTGTAGTCAATGACGCCCGATTCCTTAGGCAGTTTTAGGGGAATATATGAAAGTTCTTCTGTCGTGGTTGAAAGAATTCGCTCCGGAAATTGATGGCGATCCAGTTTCTTTAGGTGAGCGTTTAAGCCACTTAGGTTTAGCCGTTGAAGAAATGTCTATTCTTGGAGAAGGCCTTGAAGGCGTAGTGGTCGGTCGTATTTTGGATCTTCGCCCCCATCCAGATGCGGAAAGAATCCAGCTGGTTGATGTCGACTTAGGAGATGGTAGCGCTACTCAAATTTGTTGTGGCGCGTTCAATATGGAAGTTGGAGACCATGTTCCAGTTGCAACTATAGGTAGTGTCCTTCCAGATGGACTAGAAATCTCACAAAGAAAGCTCCGCGGTGAGCTATCTAATGGAATGTGCTGTTCACCTGCTGAGCTTGGTTTGGGTGATGACCACGACGGAATAATGATTCTTCCAAAGGACTCCAATGGATCATCTGCCGGCGTGCCCATTACGGAAGCCTTGGGGATGCAACGAGATGTTTTGTGGGATCTCGAAGTGAACGCCAATCGACCTGACGCTATGAGCGTAGCGGGAGTCGCACGTGACCTTGCTGCATCCCTTGGGATTCCATTTTCGTACCCAGAGTATGAATTGACAGAAGGAAAATCGAAGCTTTCTGACCTTTCATCGGTTGAAATAA
>CABZWT010000064.1:0-5827 GCA_902529525.1 Actinomycetota bacterium | reverse complement strand
GGAGATCTCTTTTTTTCACGGCAGCAGCTCTAGCTTTAAAGCGTTGCACCATTGCTTCTATATCAAATTCATTTTCCATGCAATCAGCATAGAGCAAGTGGCTACAAATCTGCAGAACCGGTGGAGTCACTGGTTCTAGAACTAGGCCCTAGACTTGTAAATTTGTTTTTGGCTAGATGGGTCCCTTTGAGGAGTTTTCGAATGGTGGTTTCTTTTTTACTTAATAGATCTTCACCATGCTCTTCGACGAAGCGAGCTCGTGCCCATTGCCCTGTCCTGCGCCAGTAGTACCACAACCCTAAAAGAGTGACCGCAGCAATAATTATCAAGGCGATTACCGCCCTTCTCACTTCGAACGATGAAGTAATAAGTTGTGAAGTCTCATTCTCTCCAGGGATGTAATCTTTGTCAGATTCTGTTATCTGCGCAAGAACTAAATCTGTTTGGCCTATTAGATAGATCAGGTTCAGGGTAAGAGCACTTACATACATACTGGCTTTTTTCATCCTTAGTTACCCTTTCTGATGCTCAGGACAAGAATAGGTTGTTCTCCCCCCAACCTTGTACCTTTCTAAAGGAATTCCGTCCTTTGGGCATAGCCCACCCCCTACCCTGTGGTCTTGAAGAGTTCCCATATGGGATCCGCCTAGAGACGTTAGTTCAGTAATGGTCTTTGAAAGGAAACTATACAAAGTTCCCATTTCGTCTTCACTCAAGGAGTCTGATGGTCGCCGAGGGTCAATAGAAGACCGCCAAAGAATTTCATCTGCTAGCAAATTCCCCAACCCTGCAACCCTACTTTGATCCATTAACCTAGCTTTTATTGGACGCGATGATCCCATAAGTACGTTTAGAAGTTCCTGTTCCGTAACTGCATACAGATCATACCCAAGTGAATTAAGATTAGGATTCAGCTCTACACCACCCAAACGTCGAGGGTCGCGAATCCGCATACTCCCACCATCTGAGAAATGTATTACAAAGCGATCCCAGGAAGGTTCATCCCGCACACTGGAATATTCTAAATATTCAATAGGGGCAGAACCATCAACAATAATTCTTCCAGTCATACCGAATCGGATTCCTAGAATGTCCCCGTCAACTGTTTCCAGATAGAGCAACTTACCGATACGGCTCGCTTGTAAGAAACTTCCCCCTATTAGAATATCTTCAAGTAAGTGTGGAGAAGTTTGCCCCTTCAAATAGAGCAGGTCATCGGCTATTACCGACGAAATTGTTCGGCCAAGAGCAGCCTCTGCCCCTCTTCGGTAGTATTCAACTTCTATACCTTCAGGCATGGCCTCTCACGCTTAGAAAGTGGTTTAGCTCTGGAGAAGCGCATAGAGAACATCTCCGACACCTTCTGCTGCTAGAAGGAATCCATCGTGTCCATTGGAATCGTCGATCTCAACGTAAGCACATTCACCGCCTGCTCCCTGTATTAGTCGTTGGATTTCGCTTTGTTGATGAGGCGGATATAGGGAATCTGTGCTGATGCTGGCTGTCGCTGCAGTCGCAGAGATTCTTTTGACGGCTTCTTCCATCGAAATTCGTCCTCGGGCGAGATCATGGGTATCCATGGCCCGATTGAGAATCAGATATGAATTCGCGTCGAAGCGGCGCACTAATTTTTCTCCGTGATAGTCCAAATAGGATTCAACTTGAAAGCGGTCCCACAAGCCAAAGAGTGAATCCTTTTCTACGAGTGCTCTTCCGAAACGTTCTTGAAAGCTTTCATCGCTTCGGTAATGAATCTGCGCAATAGCTCTTGCTATTGCAAGGCCAGCATAAGGGCCGTCACCTGGTTCAGCGTCATAGTAATCTCCGCCTCTCCATCTGGGGTCTAACGCTAGCGCTGACCTTCCAACAGCACTCCACGCTATTTGTTGCGAACTGGCTGCTAAAGCAGTTGCTATTGGAGCGATGCGTAGAACGCGTTCAGGGAACATAGCTGCCCATTCAAGGACTTGCATGCCGCCCATTGATCCTCCTATAACAGCATGCCATTGGCGTACTCCAAGGTGATCTGCGACCTTTGCCTGCGCTCGGACGATGTCACGAATTGTTATCTCTGGGAATCGCGACCCATATGGGCGACCGAGATGAGGGTCTAATGAGGCTGGCCCTGTACTCCCTTGGCATCCACCAAGGACATTTATGCAGACAACGAAATACTCATTAGTATCCACTGCCTTTCCGGGGCCAATCACTTCATCCCACCAGCCTTTTGTTGGGTGGGCGGCGTTGCTTTCTCCGGTGACATGTGAATCTCCGGTTAATGCGTGACATACGAGCACGGCGTTAGAGGAGTCACTATTGAGTGTTCCCCATGTTTCGTATGCTTGAACAACCTCAGCAAGGCTACCACCAGGTTCGAGAGCGAAAGGGTAACCGTCTGTTATGGTTAGAAATCGACGGTGACCTACAGGGTCCCCAGGGAACCATGCGCCGGAAACTGGGAGGTCGGTTGAATAGTCTCGTGGGTGCGCGGGAACAGCATTTACAGATCCCTCGCTGGGGCCCTGACCTCCTTCAATAATGTCTAACCTTGGTCCCTTAGATTTTGCTCGTCTCACGAGTTCCATTTTATCCTTCTTCTAAATAGACGCACTGCGATAAGTGATAAGTTGTACTTTCTGTTTTCTCACACTTTTTTGCTTAGTCTTCGACTAAACCCCATCCTAACCCTTCGGCTAATGGCACCTTGGGTGTCAATCCCAGGTTGCCGTGTTCATTTTATGAACAACTCTTGATGTACTGACAGTCAACCAGCATTTAACAGAAACTCCAACATAGGCTCCGAATTGCTAGCGCCATGGAGGTAGGCGATTTAACCACCATTCAAAAACATCGTTATTTACCTCATAGGCTTTTGCTGTTTCTTGGCCGAGCTTGTGAAGGTACGATGCCCAAATAGGTTCAGACTCTGCCAAATACGCTTGCTGTGCATATTCTGCTCCTTGGTTCCACTCAAAAGTTCGCTCTGGAAGTGGTATCTCGCTGATCTGGGTGGCTGATAACTTCAAGGTATCCGATGACATAGCCGCTCCCGCAGCTCTTGCGAAAGCTCTGGCGCTAGCAGCTGGTGAACTAAGCGCCGCAGATATGAGCCAAACATTTTCGTAGTCACACTCCACAGAGATCACTGGCGTTGATGGGATAAGGCGACCTTCGGGATCTGGAAGCACTTCAAGAATTTTAGTTTGTGTTGCTACGAGAATTTTTGGCCTCAAACGATCCTTTACCCAATGGAAGAGTTCTAAGTTGCCTTTCCTCAAAGCATCTAAATCGACTACCGGTTCGATCCAGTTTTTGTTTGCATATCGAAATGTGCCTTGCCCCCAACGATTACGGAATGGGTCTATCATTCCTACCGTTATGAGGGGCGCCCAATTTCCTTGGCATAGGTGCTTTTCAGAGACATAATCTTTAAGCCCGTAGAACTGATCTCGGAATCCTGCAGTGGATGAGGAAATGTTTTTTAGCTCTGGCCCCTGAAGGTTGACACAGGGAACTCCGCTAACTGCAGAAATAATTTCTGTCCAGTTATCTTTTTTCCGTCTACCAATAGGAGGTCTTTCTTCTATCTCAGGACCATCCCACAGTTTCAGTTCAGATTCGCCTTCTACGGGGCCGAAGATCGGCGCGCAGACGTGCACACCGGCTTCAAATATATCTGATCCGCCAATCCACATACCTATAAGATCCATTTGTTCTTCGAGGTTTTCACGTATTGGAAGAGAGTCAGCTGCTGAGAGAAAGGATTGCGGTTGAATCATGAGCAGAATCCCCTTTTCTGAAAGCATCGATGACCCAACAAGAAGAAAGAACCCTGCAGTATCTGCGTATGGGCCAGCGGAGGTCTTCCAGCGGTCACGAAGTTGATTTGTTGATTCTAGGGTCCGGACAGTCTGATGTTGAAGCTGGTTTTGGAAAGGTGGATTTCCTATCACTGCTGAAAATCCTCCTATGGGAGGTGACTGGAAGGCTTCTATACCAGTTTCTAGTGAATCAGCAGTTACAAGATTTTTCTCAGCGACAATCCATTGTCCTTCAGAAGCCCAAAGCGCTAAGACTGTTTTCGTGACTCGAATAGCATCTGGGTCTAGATCGATGCCCCACAAGAGATCTTTAACAATGACCGATGGAGAAAGACCCAGTGTTTGGAATACGTTTGCTGCGGCCAGTAGAAATGAACCTCCCCCCACTGAAGGATCACACACAGGGCCGGGAGGAGCCTTACTTAAAGCAATGTCGGTCAGTTTTTGTGCAACTTCGGTAGGGGTGTAGTGGACACCACTGTTACGGCGAATCGAGGAATCTAAGCAATGTTCATAGGCTGCCCCAACCAGTTCTGGGGTGTATTCGATTTCGTCTGGGGCTACCAGATTTCCGCAGGAAAGAAGTTCAGGTTCCGAAGAATCTCGAAGTAGCCCTTTGTTAATGGCGGCTCCTCTAGCTATCGCTGCAGCTATTTCGATCGGGGTAGACCCGTCTTTCAAAGATTTTTGAAGCCATTCAATTAATATTGGGTTCATAGGGAACCACTCGAAAAACTCATACCTAAAAGTTTACGAGTGTTTCACTGTGAAAAAACTATCTAGTTCCCTACTTTTCTGGTTCCCAATCTCCGAGACGCTGTAATCTCTGGTCGTTAGAGAACATCTCTACAACAGGGATATCAAGGCCGACGCGCTTTTGAAGACGTTTAACGATCAGTTCTTCGTCCCATAGCAGCAGAGTGACTACGAGGCCTTTAGTTCCAGCCCTCGCCGTCCTACCGGATCGGTGGAGATATGTTTTATGATCAGGCGGAGGGTCGTAGTGAATAACAACTTCGACATCATCTACATGAATTCCTCTTGCCGCTACGTCAGTGGCTACTAGAACGGGGAGGTCTCCTCTTGCGAAACGGTCTAATGCTTTTTCTCTCATATTCTGACGAAGGTCACCATGAATAGCTTGGGCTTTAACCCCTTCATTTATAAGTTTTCTGACGAGGTGATCGCACCCTGCCTTGGTATTGCTAAACACCAAAGTCCGTGACGTGGAGGCGGCTATCGTAGCGGCGACTTTGACTTTATCTCGCTCGTGCACATGGATGAATCGATGAGTCATTTCTTCAACTGTGATTTCCTTTGCTTCGACTTCGTGCATACAGGGATCAGTTTGATATCTCTGGATTAAAGAATTGACAGCCCCATCCAACGTTGCGCTGAACAATAGTGTTTGGTGCTTTCTGCCAACCTTTCTTAGGATCCATTCTACTTGAGGGAGAAAACCCATATCAGCCATGCGGTCAGCCTCATCAATGACGACCATCTCCAATGACTCAACAGAAACCTCGCCTCTTTCAAGAAGGTCAATCATTCTTCCAGGCGTAGCAGCAATGAGATCAATCCCTTTCTTTATGGTCTTTATCTGGGTTTCAATGTTCGCGCCTCCATAGATTGCGGCTATCTTTAGCTCCCGAACACTCGTGATAGGCAAGAGCTCTTCACTTACTTGAACTGCTAATTCTCGGGTGGGAACAAGCATAAGAACTCTTGGGTCTGCGGTACTAGATTTCTCAGTTAAATCGAGATTTTGGATCATAGGAATACCGAAAGCAAGGGTTTTCCCTGATCCTGTCTTAGCTTTACCGCAGACATCTCTACCGGAAAGCGCGTCTGGGATTGTAAGGGTTTGTATGGGGAATGGTGAAGTTATGGCGCGCTCTAAAAGAACCTCACAGATGTCCTTGTCCACTCCAAGATCACTCCATGTTTGATTATTCGTCATAAAAACCTGTTAAAACATTTTGGATTAGAAGAGAGCTACGCCGTTT
>CABZWT010000063.1:0-6360 GCA_902529525.1 Actinomycetota bacterium | reverse complement strand
TGAACCCACACCGAAAAAAGCAACACCTCGCTTTGCAACTAGAGAAGAAATGGAACTCACATGGTTCGCAAAAATAGTTAGACCTATCCCTCTCGCATTGATACTTGTGGGAGTAATTGTTGTAGCTGTAATTGCATCGTTAGGTATTGGCAATAACGATGATTCGAATAGGTCAGTTCCGGTTGTAAAACCGACAGGCCCACACCTTGGCTGTATGATCGATGGGACTGGGGGTAAAGCTGAAAGGGTTCCATGTGAAGGGGAGTATGATGCAAAAATTTATCGTATAGTTGCAGCCGGAGATGAATGTCCGAAGGATCTGAAAGCAAGATGGGCAGGCAACCAACAGATATTCTGCGTCTTTTTAGAGGACAAACCTAGTTAAAACTTGGTTGCTTCCATTCTCAAAATGCCATCGTATAGGGCCATGGCGAACATCAATTGAAGCAATCCTTCCGAACCGTAAATCTCACTTATCTCTCTTCTTGTGACAGAAGATATTGACCTGATATCAAAGACGAAGCTCTCAGTGACACTTCGAAGCAATTCACTATTTTCCATGACGCTAGTCTCTCGTCCAGTCGCTAAATAGCTAACGCCGAGAAGCTCAGACATCCTGTGCTTTACCAAAGATAAAGCTCTATCGGGTACGTCGCCAATCGAAAATAGGGCATCCTCTAGAATTCTCCATCTCATTCCTATGTCAGGAATGTCAGTAAAGAGGTGGGTAAAAATACCAGATAAATCAGCATTTGAAACGGTAGAATCTGGAAATTGTGGAGTCGGAACTACCGTAGTATCCATTTCTTCAGGCTCTCTTCCTAATGCGATCAGCATCTTAGAGAACCCATGGAAAAGGGCAACACCAATAGATAATTCAGCTATCTCTTTCTGAGTGAAAGTAGATAAGAGAGAAGACCTAATTTCATCGGGAACAGGGCCAGGAGTAAGAATAAAATGGTCAGTGAACTTGAGGGCCGATAACAAATCTTCCGATAGAAGAGAATCTTCCCAATTTCCATCGATTAACTCCACTTGACTTTCATCGAACCCTGCTTCACGAGCTAGGGAAAACCTTACGTTTTTTCAATATCCGCAATCAGTTATTCGAGCATTACGAACCCGCACTGCTTCCTTCAGTTCATGAGCTAGTGACCCACCGCACCAAAACGCCCCGTAGAGATCACGGAATTGTAGCCCGATCTCCTCATTTGGCCATGCCAGTCCTGATTTGTAATTACTTGACATCAGAATCATCCTAGTGGCTATTGAATGAGAGTCTAAATAACAAAGTTGACTAACTTCCCGTCTACAATGATTTCCTTCCTGATTTCTTTATCTGAAACGATTGAGGCTATCTTCTCATCTGCTAGAGCAGCATCCCGCAATTCTGAAGAGGAGCAACCAGCTGAAACAGTAATTTTACTTTTAAGTTTTCCATTTACCTGGATTGGTATTTCAACTGTTTCGCTTACCAAATAAGTAGGATCTGGAACCGGGAAAGGGGAGTAAACAATACTAGATTCATTTCCAAGCATTTCCCATAGTTCTTCAGCGATATGGGGAACAAGAGGTGCAATTAAGTGGATTAGGACCTCCGCGACCTCTCGAGGTGTCTCCGTATTAGATTTTGTTATCTCATTGTTCAGTTCAGTAATTCGAGCAATGGCAGTATTGAAACGAAGATTCTCCATATCGTCTCGAACTGATTTGATCGTTTGATTAAGAATCTGTTTAAGCTCAACATCCGCATGACCATCAGTCACTGCAAGAGTCCCTGTTTCTTCGTTAACTAGGTTTCTCCACACTCGTTGAAGAAGTCGTAGCGACCCAACAACTGATTTTGTCTCCCACGGCCTGTCTTGATCCAGTGGCCCCATGAACATTTCATACAATCTAAGCGTGTCAGCACCATATTGATCGTACATTTCATCTGGGGTAACTGAATTTCTCAAAGACTTTCCCATTTTCCCAAAAGAGCGAGTGACAGTTTCGTTTCCGTATTTGAAATCTCCATCTTCTTGAATAACATCTGACGCCTCTACATAAATACCCCTTGAATCTTGGTACGCAGCCGCCTGAATATATCCTTGGTTGTACAAACGGTGAAATGGCTCAGGAGTGCTTACATGTCCGAGGTCGAAGAGGGCCTTATGCCAAAAACGACTGTACAAGAGGTGTAGAACTGCATGCTCGACGCCTCCAACGTACAGATCGACCCCACTTTTATCTCCGTTCATCCAGTAACTCTCAACATCTTTGGCGACGAACTCCTCAGTATTAGTAGGGTCCAAATATCGCAAATAATACCAACATGATCCAGCCCACTGTGGCATTGTGTTTAATTCACGTTTGTATGTCTTCAATCCATCGCCTAAGTCCATCTCCGTATAAACCCACTCTGAAGCACGACCCAACGGAGGCTCAGGATCACTCATCTCATCTAGACTTCTTGGGGCCCAATCCATAAGATCAGGGAGCTCAACAGGTAGGGAATCTTCAGGTAGGGCAACAGGTAGATCGTTCTCGTCGTAGACGATAGGGAAAGGTTCCCCCCAGTATCTTTGCCTGCTAAACAACCAATCTCGTAATTTATATGTCGTATTTCGATGGCCATTACCAGAATTCTCTAACCACTCAATGATTTTTTCCTTTGCATCATTGATCTGTAAACCATCAAGAAACTGGCTATTGATAGCGGGACCATCACCAATGAAAGCATCACCATCCCAACCTTCAGGTGGCTGAACAGTTCGGATAATCTCTAGACCGTATTCTTGTGCAAACTCCCAGTCGCGTTCATCCTGACCAGGAACTGCCATAATTGCACCGGTCCCATATCCCATTAGTACATAGTCAGAAATGAAAATTGGAATTTTTTTCCCATTTACGGGCACTGCCGCAAATTCACCTACAAAGACTCCGGTTTTGTCTTTATTCTCTTGCCTATCAAGATCAGATTTTTGGGAAGCTTCTTTTTGATAATTTTGAACAGCTTCTGTTGGAGTTGCCATTCCATTTTTCCATTTGTCAGGAGTACCATCTGGCCAAGAGTCTGCTACGACAGCTTCTAGAAGAGGATGTTCTGGAGCCAATACCATGTAAGTAGCGCCAAATAATGTGTCAGGTCTAGTCGTGAAAACTTTTAAATCTTCATCACCAGCTTTAAAAGTGATTTCAGCTCCTTCACTTTTTCCGATCCAGTTCCTCTGCATAGTCTTTATTGCGTCGCTCCAATCGAGGATCTCTAAGTCATCGAGTAGTCTGTCGGCGTATGCAGTAATTCGCATCATCCATTGCTTCAAAGGTCGACGGAAAACAGGGTGATTTCCTCGCTCACTTCTACCCTCGGCTGTTACTTCCTCATTCGCTAACACAGTTCCTAACGCTGGGCACCAATTGACTGGAGCTTCGGCTAAATAAGCCAATCGATATGAGTCAATTATCTCCCGTTTCTCAGAAATAGTAAGTGCATTCCAATCAGTGCCATTTTCCAATTTGAGATGGCCATTTGAAAGAAGCGATTCAAGTTCAGTGATTGGTCTTGCTCGATCAGCTTCGCTGTCATACCAAGAGTTAAACAATTGTAAGAATATCCATTGAGTCCACTTATAGAATTCAAGATCAGTTGTTGAAACAGACCTTCGACTGTCATGACCTAGGCCAAGTCGACGAAGCTGTTTTCGCATATTTTCGATATTTGCATTCGTGTTATCTCGAGGGTGCTGTCCTGTTTGCCTAGCATGCTCTTCTGCTGGGAGGCCGAACGCATCGTATCCCATCGTGTGAAGTACGTTATATCCAGTCATTCGTTTGTATCTTGCAAAAACGTCTGTCCCTATAAAACCTAGAGGGTGACCTACATGCAGGCCCGCACCTGAAGGGTACGGGAACATATCCATTATAAAAATATTAGGTAAGTCGATGCGCCCGGAATCGTCTTCTAAGTCGCCAGAAGGGTTCGATGCGTAATAAGTGCCTTGGTCCTCCCAACGGCCTTGCCATTTCTGCTCGATAGTGCTCGCAAATGAAGCGTCATATCTGTATTTAGGGCTATCTGATCGTTCATTCATGGTTAAAGACTAGGCCAACGCAGGGAGAATTATGCGCTGTAGGGTGAGAAACTAGTACTTAATGCCTCCATAGAAGAAAGACCAATGCCCGCCTCAAGTAAAGATCAAAATCCTTCAGTCAAAATGCAGGCAGCAATTTTTGATTACGGTGGAGTTATGTCCTTTTCTCCATTGTGGAGAGTCGAACTTTTAGCTGACGCAATGCAAGTCCCAAAAGAGATTTTCAGCAAGATCATATTTGGAGGTGCGTACTCTGATAAAGAGAATCCATGGCATGAGGCGGAATGTGGACGACAGCCACTCAATATGGAATTCGCTGAAAAAATGCAGAAACGTGTAGCCACTTATGGAGCCACATTTGATTTAGATTTTTTTCTCCCTTGGGTGTCAGAAGCAGAAAATGATCCTGATCCAGCAATGATCGAAGTAGTAAACGAGTTGCGCCAAGCTGGGTATCGGTTAGCCCTTCTTACCAACGCAGTAAGAGAATTCCGCCCAGTAATCGAGAAGACAGTCCCCATATACGACCTATTCGATGTGATCATAGACTCATCAGAAGTGGGAATGAGAAAACCTGACAAGGAAATATACGACCTGACGAGCCAGATGTTAGGGGTAGGAAATGATCAATGTTTAATGATCGATGACCTTATAGCTAATGTTCATGGTGCAGAGAATGCTGGAATGCAAGGACTGCTGTTCACAACCTCCGAGGAAACTGCGGCTGCTATTCGCAGCACATTCCTGCTGCATGTCGATAAGTAAAACTAATTTAGATTTAGTTTTCCCCACAATCATTTCAGTGATAAAAACCGATAATGTCATTATCTTTCCAACAAGCAATTGAACAGGTCTGCGCTCCAGGTGGCCTATTTGAAATAACAGAAACTGAAGTGAGGGGGATACCAACAAAAGTCTTCGCAGGCACTCCACCAAACTTACGTTTTCTTTATCAGATGGCGGCTGAACGAGAAGACGAATTCGTTATATATGAAGACGAGCGATGGACCATGCCAGAAGTCCTTAAACTGTCCGGCCAATTAGGATCTGCGCTTGAAAAAAAGTTTTCTATACAAAAAGGCGATCGGGTTGCCATCGCAATGCGTAACTACCCCGAATGGATAGCAGCATTCGCAGCAATCACTTCGATCGGCGCAGTCGCTGTTCCATTGAATGCGTGGTGGGAACCAGACGAATTAGGCTTTGCTCTTAATGACAGTGGAGCGAAAGTGGTCTTCGCCGATATCGAGCGCATTCAAAAAATATCAGATTCCAATGTAAACATAAGAACGCTAGAGATAATCAAAGTCAGATCAGAATCTAAAGACAACTTCGATACTAATTTACTGGAATCATTATTGGAGTCAGATTCAACAATGCCAGAAGTCGAAATCGACCCAGATGAGAACGCGACAATCCTCTACACATCAGGAACAACAGGGAAACCTAAAGGAGCAGTTAGCTCCCATCGGGCGATCTTAAGCGCGCTCCTCGGATTCTCCGCAAGGGCTCAAGTAGCAGAATTAGTAGAACCACAAAAGGGTGATAACGAGAAAGCACAAAGAAATTCATTTATGTTATGTGTCCCTTTATTCCATGTAACCGGCCTAATACCGGTAATGCTCGGCTCGTTTGTCGGCCAATCCAAACTAGTAATGATGCATAAATGGGAGCCTGATCGCGCACTCGAACTGATAGAAAAAGAAGATGTAACGCATTTCATTGGAGTCCCAACAATGAGCTGGGACTTATTGGAAGCCGAAACGTTTAATTCGCGAGATACATCAACGTTGCGCTCTGTAGGCGGTGGTGGAGCACCAATGCCTCCTGAGTTAGTTAAACGGATAGATGAGAACTTTAAACGAGGTAAACCAGGTTTGGGATACGGAATGACAGAAACCAACGCCTACGGACCCCAAAATACTGGAAAGGAATTCCTTGATCACCCAAGATCTACGGGAAGGCCAGTTCCTATCATGCAACTGCGAGTGACAGACTCAGATGGAAATGTACTCAGTGCAGGCGAAAAGGGCGAATTATGGTTTAATGGGCCCACCATAATCACGGAATATTGGAACCGTCCTGAAGCTACCGAAGAATCGATTGTAGATGGATGGTTGAGATCAGGAGATATTGGACATATAGACGATGAAGGAAGAGTTTTCGTAAGTGATCGCGTAAAAGATATGGTTCTAAGAGGAGGAGAGAATATCTACTGCGCTGAAGTTGAAGCATCCATATATGAACTTCCAGAAGTCTATGAATGCTCCGTCTACGGCGTTCCAGA
>CABZWT010000062.1:0-6448 GCA_902529525.1 Actinomycetota bacterium | reverse complement strand
AGTCAGAAAAATTACCGAAGCTTTTTCTGCTTACTTGAACTTTGCTAGACCGAATTCGGCTTAATTGGATTGTTGCTTCGATAACAATTCCAGTTAGCCCTAAGCCCCCCACAGTCGCCCAGAAGATGGAGGCTTCTTCAGTTTCACTGCATCGGACCGTCTCTCCATCTGCAAGCATTAAAGTCATTGATTTGATGTGGCTGGCGATAGAAGATTTTCGATAATGATTCTTTCCATGGATGTCAGCTGCTATTGCTCCGCCAATGGTAACGAAACTAGTTCCTGGAACTACTGGCATAAACCAACCGAGGGGGACTACTCGCTCAAGCAGTTCAGCGAAAGTAATGGAAGACGGAACTGTTATGATCCCATTTGAATTTGGGTTTTCAATATTTCCTTCCCTGAATAATGGTTGGATAACGTCTCCATCGCTGTTCATAGGCTGGTCTCCATAACTCATACCTGATCCTCGGGCTATGCCACCGCTATTCCCAACTGATTCAATTATTTCTCTTAAATCATCGATAGATTCAGGTTCTCTTAAATAAGATTCTGAACCCATCACGTTTCCCCAAGTTCCTAGCTCAGTCTTATCCATATATAGCGACTCCGTATGTTAGCGCCCAGAGGACAGACAGTACCAAAAGCCAAAAGTCACTTAGTACCGTATGCACCGGATCCTCTCCAAAGCCAGTTTGAAGTCGTAATCGGTATCGAAGCAGTGCCAAAGTGAAAAGAAATAATGACACTAGAGAGTAGCTAGTTTGAGTATTTCCTGATTGTCCTAGCCAAAATCCGTATGTGATAACTGCAAGCGAGGATGACAGCGCCATCAAGGTCTCAAGTATTTTCAACGAGTAGAACTTAAGCACCAATCGTGACATATGGGTTTGATATGTAGACAACTCGGCGAACCTTTTACCAGCTACTAGAAAAAATGATGTGGAAGAGACCAAAGTGATGAACCAGAAGGAAAGTGGGATGTTCGTAGGCATGCCACCAGCAGCAGCTCGAAGGACAAATCCTGATGCGACAAGGATTAACTCTATGTATGGAAGTTCTTTTAGCTTTATCGAATATAGGAAATTAACGAAGATGTAGACGCCGAGGCAAATCCCTAGACCTGGAGAGAGGAGAAACCCTAATGTCAAAGAAGTTATAGAAAAAACTGAGATTATTCCGACTAAAAATTGAACTGATACTTCGCCATTTGCTATCGGCCTTTGCGCCTTTTGGGTATGTTGTTTGTCGGCTTCGATGTCACATAAGTCATTAAAAAAATAGACACTCACCGAAACGAGAAGAAAAAGAAAAGCTGCACCCGAAGTCCTAAATAGGGTGCTCCCATTATCGATTTCCCCTGCTGCCAGTGGGGCGGCAAATATTAATAAATTTTTAAGCCACTGGTGTGGCCTTGCGGCAATGAGATAAGGGCTCAAGCGCTGCATTTAGCTTTTAGGGTTTAAGAAAATTGATGGCCTATCACGAGGGGGTGTAAGTGAGTGGCTTCCCTTAACTTCAAATGTGTTCATATCGAAAATTCCTAAGCTCCCCACCACAAAATATGTGCCGGAAATGACACGTATTCACTCTATTTAGTTTCTCATGTGAGGAATAATGTTAAATTTCTTCGTCTGTCTAGGTGCACTTCATGATACGCCACTATGGTCTACCACGTATATGAGTACGCGAATGTTGATCATTGTTTCTCTTGTTTGTGGACTAGTGATACTTTTGGCATTTACTACACAAGTTCTAATAGCATCCTAAATTTAGTGATGCTATTTGAATAATTAGTTGATCGTTGTAGCGATAGGATTTGGACATGGAAGATACAAAGTCTCACTTTGATCTGGTGATAGTAGGTGGCGGCCCTGGAGGGTACGGCGCAGCCCTATATGGCGCAGCTGCTGGGCTCGACGTGGCACTAGTGGAAATGGGGAAACTAGGTGGCACATGTCTTCATGTTGGCTGTATTCCTGCTAAGGAATTGCTAGAGACAGCATCGGTCCTTCGCACAGTCCGCCAAGCCGAAGAGTATGGTGTCAAAGCAGGTGCCCCCGAATTAGACATGTTGCAACTCATGAATCGAAAACAGGGGGTAATCGATACTTTAACTACAGGCGTGGAAGGGCTGTTAGCAAGAAGGAGCGTAACGGTTTTTTCAGGGGTTGGAGAGTTGGCCGGCGGCAAACAAGTAAAGATTTCAGCTTCAGATGACAGTGGTCAAGTTATTTCTGGAGACAATATCATTTTGGCTAGTGGTTCCAAGCCCAGATCGATACCGGGATTTGAAGTTGATGGAACCCTAGTCGTAACTTCGGACCAATTACTTTCCCTTACTAAAGTTCCTTCGAGAGCAGTTATTATTGGAGGAGGGGCCATCGGAGTTGAATTTGCCTCAGCCTTAAATGACTTTGGCTCAACTGTCACTATTGTTGAAGCGCTCCCTCAGATACTTGCCGGCTGTGACAAAGATATTGCGAAAGTGGTACACAGGTCATTTCAGAAAAGAGGAATTGGTATTCGTACAGGAGTTTCGGTCGAAGGCCATGCTCCTGATTCGGATATGACCACTATTTTGTTGAACGATGGAGAAAAAATCGAAGCAGACCTAGTAGTTATCTCAGTAGGAAGAAGGCCATACCCCGATTTGCTCGGATTAGAGAATGCAGGAATTAGTGTCGACAAGAGGGGTTTTGTTCTGGTCAATGATTTCTGCGAAACTCAGTCTTCTGGTATCTATGCCATTGGTGACCTAATAGATACACCCCAGTTAGCTCATGTCGCATTTGCTGAGGCGATATTAGCGATCAAACGCATATGCCGAGAGGATGCAACTCCGGTTGATTATGCAAAAGTACCATGGGCGATCTACTGCCACCCCGAAGTAGCTTTTGCAGGACTTAGTGAGGCAGAAGCGATCGAAATGGGATACGAAGTCGAAGTATCGAAGCATCGATACTCGGGTAATGGGCGTGCGATGATCGTTGGGGATACAGATGGACTGGTTAAAGTTGTTGCAGAAAAACTTCCCGATGGGACATTAGGGCAAATACTGGGAGTCCATATGGTAGGACCTTGGGTTACAGAGCAGTTGGGGCAAGGCTATTTAGCAGTTAACTGGGAAGCTACCGTTGCTGAAGTGGCTGAATTCATCCAGCCGCATCCCACATTAAGTGAACTATTTGGTGAAACGGTCATGTCCCTAACTGGTAGAGGGCTTCACGGTTAGTCGACCCTCGGAAGTTTTACCAGCTACCGCCGCCACCGCCGCCACCGCCGCCACCATCAAAACCTCCACCGAAATCTCCGGACCACCCAGAATCGTATGATGAAGAAGAGGTAGCGGAGTATTGTGTTGTGCGAACATCGTAACTGCTATTAAAGGCGTAAGTGGCAAACAGATAATCGTCCAAGACCACTTCCTCGTCGGAGTTGAGGTGAGATGATTGCTGGAATGCGCGTTTCCACGCATCTGCCTCACCAAGAGAAACTGCCCAGGCAGTGTACTCACGGAGGACTCCGTTTTCAGATGCTAATTCAACATGTTTCGCCTCAGATTGACTTAGGAATTTTCTAAAGCCTTCTATCTGGATCCAAAGTCCGGTCCCTTTTGGAGTTCGAACAGCTAGTTCCCAAGCGCGGTAGCAGACTGCTATTACTGAGCCGAAAATAATCGTTGAGATGATAGTCCAAGGATCAAACACTCGAATAGGCGCGTTATGAGTAGTAAATCCGGCCCAGATGAAAACAGCAAAGGCTACTGGAATTGCGATCCAGCCAATAGCTTTGGTTCTAGAAAATGACCAAAGATTGCTTTCCCACATCCATGCGTTTAGGTCATTTTCCAATTTTTCCCAACCAGAAGTAAATGCTTTGTCATACTCTCCTAACTCCACTTCCTCTCGGCCATCAAAAATCGTATCAAGCGTTCCAGCGCTACGCTGCGAGAACTTGTCGATTAGGACTCTGCTGCCATTATCTTCAGAAAGCTCAATTTCACCGCTTATGGCTCGTTCAAGGAGCCAAGCAGTTTTATGGTCCTCTTTTACGGATTCTTCCAAAAGAATGCCACCTTGGTGGGCAGCAATTCCTTCAGGAGGGCTAAAGCTTAGGGTAACGAGTTCGGAAAGTTTGCCTGTGTCAGCTCTAGAAATATCGCCCTCTCCTTCGTTGAATGCTGACTCAACAGCGCTTCCTGTCCTTACTTTGTCTCGCCCAAGGAGTCTCAACGCCCAGACAGATACGCCCCCGCCGAGAAGGGTGGCTCCGATGGCAATAAGGCCGATAAAGATGAAAGTCAGATCTCTTCCCGCTTTTGGTGCATTTGGGGGTTGAATGGATTCGGGAAGATTTTCAATGTTTTGACCTAACTCTCCTTGGATGTTGACTCCTTGAGAAGGGCGTAGGCCATCAATTTGAACGAATAAATGACCTGGTGCGATTTGGACTATTTCACATGAGTCTGTATCGAAAAGACTTACAATCTGACACCTAGGGTTTTCGAGTTCGAATGAGGAAATTACTTGAATCTGCGCAGCATCTATGGACCGATTCCAACCGGTTCCAACCGCATTCCAATTAAGCAATGAATTTTGAAGGTCTGAAATAGTGTCCAGAGAATAACTAAGTTCGTATCTATGATTGCCAGTAATGGTTATATTTGGATTTCCTATCCGAATTCTTAGTTCGCCGTTATCACAATTGAATCCACAATAAATTGTCCATATGGAGGGGGCTGAAGGCGACTCGATGCTAATGATTTCTTCCTCCAATAGACCTGGGACGTCTCGGTAAATTCCTCGTCTGCTTTCATTTCCGAAGTCGTAGTCGATTACCTCACGAACAACAGTTGATTCTTCGTTACTGATTTCAGCCACGGTCCAATAATTATCGATCTTTTCTACTGGTTTGGCGAAGACGATTAATCCTGCGCTAAGTCCTGCGAGGATAGCAAACCCTAAGATCGGATACCAGGATTTTTTCCTTCGTTTTTCTGTATAAGTAGCCATTATGCTTGTTGGTTAACTTCTAGGGGTTCTGAGAAATCACCATAAGAAAAGTATTCTCGCATCTCGAATCTAAACATTCTTGCAAAAATACTAAAGGGGAGAATCTGCAGTTGGTTATTAAATTCAAGAGTGACATCATTATAGTATTGGCGCGCATACGCTAAGAGGTCCTCGGTTTCTGACAGCTCTTCTTGAACCTTGATGAAGCTGCTACTTGCTTCTAGGTCAGGGTATGACTCAGCAACGGCAAAAACCTTCTTCAAACATTCAGTAACTGAGTTATTGCTATCTGCCAGTTGAGCTCTTCCCTTAGTAGCGATGGCACTTGCTCTAGCCAAAGTGATATCCTCAAATGCTGCTTTTTCGTGAGCTGCGTATCCCTGAGCGACCTTCACTAGCGCTGGTATCAGGTCATATCGACGATGGAGTTGGACGTCGATAGCCGCCCATGCATTCTCAGTCGTATTTCTTAACCGAACAAGCCTGTTATATATAAGAGCTATAGAGAATAAAACGGCAGATACTACGATGAGTACGATCCAAACAACCATTAGACTCCTGTATATAGGGTGCAGCCCAAATACTAGACTTAAAGCTGTGCACGCGAAAGTACAGAGCCTCAATTGAATGTTTTGACGAAAGATAAAGAATTCAGAATGATGGAAGACGCTTTACCACTTCCGTTGCAAGTTCGATGGTTAGGAAAAGTTCGATACCGCGATGCACTTGCTGTCCAAGAAAGCCTCTTTGAAGCAAGGCCAGAAAACTACTTACTACTCATGGAGCATTTTCCTGTCTTTACTCTTGGGGTGAATGGCGACGAATCGAACATACTTGTAGAACCGTCAAAGATCGGAGCTGAGGTTATCCGCATTAAACGAGGTGGAGATGTAACCTACCATGGGCCAGGGCAATTAGTCGGATATCCAATACTTACTGTTCCAGGCAAGCGTGGCGGAGGTATGGCTGACACCTCGGCGTATGTTAACTCTGTAGAGCAACTAATCATCGACGCATTAGGAGAACTTGGCCTTCCAAATTGCGGTCGAATAGCCAAATATCCAGGTGTATGGGTGGACCCAAATGGAAACTCTCCAAGAAAAGTAGCTGCCATAGGAGTTCGTCTTTCGAGAGGGCGGTCAATGCATGGCTTTGCAATAAACGTTAATCCTGATATGTCGTATTTTGACGCTATTGTCCCTTGCGGTATTAAAGAAATGGAAGTTACATCCCTTCATCAAGAGGGCCATAGTCTAAATCTTAAAGAAGTAACGGACGTGATCTCTGAGTTAGCCGCTGAAAGGTGGTCAGAGGGAAGATTAGATCGGTCCGACGTAGCTTGGAGAATTCGAAGCCAAGACCTGAGCCCCTTTACTAGAGGAGAAGGGCCTGGAAGTCGGAAGCTTAATGTGAGTTCTGTTAATTACAGCGCT
>CABZWT010000061.1:0-6507 GCA_902529525.1 Actinomycetota bacterium | reverse complement strand
AGGTGCGGACATTCCACCATCAATAAAACCTGGAGCCACAGAGTTAACTCTAATTCCAAAGCCGCCCCACTCAACTGACATTTGTCTGGTTAGCAGGTGAAGAGCCGCTTTGCCGGATCCGTACGACCCTCCGTTGACATTTGGTTGTATCCCGCCGATAGAAGTCATATTCACTATCGCACCACCTCCGTTATTTTTCATCAAATTAGCTACTGCCTGCGAACAGATAAATGCTCCGGTTAGATTTACTTCGAGTACAGATTTCCAATCTTGAACGGAAAGATCGATTAGTGGGCCGAATCGAACAATTCCGGCGTTGTTCACTAAGGCATTAGGGACTTCCCCAAATTTATCTAGCGCCTGCTCAACCTGATCAGGATCAGCTGTAGATGCATTGAGCGCAATAGCATTGGGTAACGAACTAGCGACATGTTCAGCCGCATCCTTGTTGACGTCTAAAACGCCTACTTTGTAGCCAGAAGAACTAGCTTGCCTTGCTATTGATTCGCCGATGCCTCCTCCTGCGCCGGTTACGATAATTGATTTACTCATAGAGCCTCCAAGTAGTTGGTTGTAGGGGGTTTAATTACAGAGTCAGGTAGGGATTTCATTTCCATCTTTATCGAAGACAGATATAGCTCGGCTTGGGCAGTTTCTAGCTACTCGGATGCAATCCTCTTCGCTAAGCTCATATTCCTCTTTGATAAACGCTAGCTCATCTTCATCAAAGTCAAAAACTGAAGGATAATCAGCAAGGCATCTACCTGTACTCATGCACTCGTCACTATCCAGACTCATTCGGTAACCCATTACTGTTCCTCCACAAAGTATTGAACAGCTGTTCGGCCGTCTATTATTGGTGCGATTAATTCTGCAATAACTTCCTGATGCTTTGGGTGATCTGCATAGGTTTCATAATCAGATTCAGAAGAAAAATCTCCCACAACGACTAAATCATAGTTGTCACTACGAGAACCGGCATTAAACCCGACAGAATAGGAAATGACCTCTTCGATATGATCAGGGAGTTCTCGAATTCCTCCATAAGCAAGGTTTTTTTGATCTTCCGTTACCCCACTTTTAAATCTAAGCATTACACAATGCCGAAACATTCGTTCCTCCATTTGTAGTCTTACCTCATTCTATGATCTAACCTTATATCATGCCTACTGAAATGCTTATTACTAATGGAATGCTAGTCGATGGTAACGGTACTCCACCAGTGCCGAATACATCCCTTTGGATCCGTGACGGAAAAATATCAGGTATCGGTAAAGAAAAGGACTTTAAAGTTGCGTCCGACGCCGAACTCATAGATGCAACTGGCAAAACGATAATGCCTGGACTCATTGATTCTCACCTCCATTCCACGTTTGATGATGTCCAGTCAAACGATGAGCTATTTTTCCATCGTGATCCCATAATGGCGGCCCTCGTTACAACGCAGAATCTTCAAAAAATCCTCCGGTCAGGAATCACCAGTTTTGTTGACCCTGATACGACTCATGGCATCGGACCGTCCATTAGAAACGCTATTGAAGCAGGAGTTATCGAGGGGCCGAGAATGAAAACAGGTGTTCAAGCCCTACTCACTGCTGTCGGAGGAACCGCTGGGCATTTAATACCCGATGACGGCACCGTTGGATACGCGCAAATCGTTAACTCTATTGATGAAATAATTATGTGGACCCGTCGACACATAAAGTATGGGGCTGACTGGATAAAGCTGCATGCGACTGGATCACTTCCAGGGCGGGCAGGAGAGCTCATGGTCTGGAGTAGGGGAGAGGTCCGAGCAGCATGTAACGCTGCAAAGGATCTAGGAGTTCCGGTCATGGCTCATTGCAGAAACCCGGAGAGCGTCAAGATATGTGCCGAAGAAGGGGTTTCTCTCATTCTTCACGCCTCATTTATGGATGACGAAGGACTGGAAGCAGTAATCGAAAATGATGTAGCTATTTGCCCAACATTCACATTTCTAGCTAACTTGGCCGATTTCGGATCAAAGGTTGGCGCTAGCCCTGGGATGGAAGACATATTTAGAGGCGAGATTGAACAAACTGCAAAAATGATTCGAAAAGCATACGATGCGGGAATTCGACTTGTGTCCGGTTCGGAAAGTGGTTTCGCTCTCACCCCATATGGGCACTGGCACGCTCGAGAACTAGAAATCTTTGTGGAGGTTCTTGATCTCAGCGAAGTCGAAGCGATTAGTACTGCAACGAAAAATGGAGCCTGGACAATGCGGATGGAGGATAGCCTCGGAACTCTTGAAGAAGGAAAACTCGCTGATGTAATAGTTGTAGATGGCGATATAACCTCAGATATAAAAATTCTAAATGACAAATCCCGACTGGATGAAGTAATTTCTCGAGGGGTTCGCGTCGATCTAAACAGTCCGTGGCCAGACCATAGAAGTATCCCCGGTTGGAAAGTTGGAAACTGGGCCGGAGAAATTCTTACCTGGGAGAAGGCCTACGAATAGACGTAAGTAAAGTTTACAACTTTGCATTTCCTAGTCGAGAGCGCCATTCACCCAAGTCGACGTAATCTCGGACCGAGAGTATCGAAGATGTTTCGAGATCGAAGTCGAAAACTCCATTACATCTCACCGAATATTCAGTCTGATCAATCCAGAAACGGTCATTTCTTTCAATCCATCCTCTGGCGCCTTCAAATGAAGAGGAAATGATATCCCATTTAATTTGAGAACTGCGATGAACAATAGTTTCGAATGTTGAACGTATTTCAAAAATGCCAACTGCAGCAGGGTGAGGAACATTCTGCCAGCTCGACTGCTCGGTAAAACTTTGAAGAATAAGGTCGATATCGCAGGATTCCATAGACTCTAGAAACGTTTCGAATATTTCATTTGGATTACTCATGTTTCAGAACCTATCCTTTCTTCTAGCAGTTGCAAATACTCTAAGGGAAATATGATGATCGAGCTATCTAACTGGTTGCATGTCAAGGAAGCCTTCAGGTCGAAGCACCTTCGACAGGCCGGTTATACAGAAGGCGCAATCGTTATGGAAGGTACCCTTCTTGACCTCCATGGATTAGAGCATCGGGAGCGAAGAAGATTAGAGAACCGCTTATTTAGGCGAGAAATCTTTAGTTATTGGGAACATGAGATTCTTGGAGAAACAATAGACGCCACGATGAAGCCCTTTGTCGAAAAAGGGTCAGGGGACCTTGCTCAAATCGGATATCGATGTGCAATGAACCTCACAGCGACTATCGCTGGAATAGACCAAGACCCTCGGGATGAAGAGCAAACAGAGCTGCTGTACTCGAAAGTCAAGAAATTCAGTGAAGGCGCAACCATTATGCATTCCACTAGAGACAAAGATGAAGTTCGGTCTGAAGTAAGAAAAGCTATGGAATCGTTCCATAGAGACTTTTTCCTGCCTTCAAAAAATCGACGAGAAGAGCTACTTTCAAAGTTGGCAAGTGGCAAAATATCTGAAGATGAGTTGCCGCGTGATGTCTTTACTACGCTTTTAAATAATGCTGAAACTCTCAATTTGGATGATGATGTTGTCTTTCGTGAGATCTGTTTTTATCTTCAAGCAGGCGCACATTCGACAGCTAATGCCTTTACCCACACAGTCGATGATTTATTCTCGTGGGGAGAGCAAAATCCATCTGACCTGGAACTAGCTAGAAACGACCTATCCTTTGTTCAACGGTGCATGCACGAATCGTTGAGGCTTAGTCCCGCAAGTCCTGTCGCTCTCAGAACACCGCTTGAGGATGTTGAATTATCAGATGGGACTCTATTGCCGGAGGGGGCACATGTGGTTTTGGATTTAATTAAAGCTAATCGAGATCCGACGGTATTTGGCAATACCGCTGATGTTTATGATCCACATCGTAACGTTCCCGATGGAATTGCCCGTTGGGGTATGAGCTTTGGTGCTGGTTCACATGCGTGTGTCGGCGCAGAACTTGACGGAGGTCTAGAGATAGATCATACAAGGCCTAATGAAGATGCCTTGTATGGAACTGTTGCAATAATGGTACATGCTTTGCTTTCGGCTGGAGGAACGAAAGACCAACTGAATCCACCTGTATTGGATCCAAATTCAGAGAGAAAGCACTTTAGTAGTTATCCAGTACTATTTCTAAGTTGACAACTATGAGAGTTTTTAAGAAGCTAAAGATAGAAAAGGGGAGATAAATGGCAGAGATCATAATAACAAAACCCGAGGACGCTCGTGAGTGCTATAGGAATAAGACACTGAAACAAGCTCTTTATGATGATGGTGAAGTAGTTATGGGAGACGTGCTTATTAACTTGCATGGCGATGAACACCGGCAAAGAAGGAGATTAGAGAATCGGCTATTTCGGAGAGATACTTTTTTCTCTTACGAAAGAGAAATATTTCCAGACATCATTGAGGAAACCGTTCGTCCCTATCTAGATGAAGGAAAAGCAGAATTGGTTGATTTCGGCCATCAACTGATGATGAATTTGGCGGCGGCAACTGCCGGGGTCGACCGACCAGAGGGTACCGCCGAAGAAACATTTCGCCTCTACGCATACATGCTGGACTTCATAGAGGCTGCGACACTGTCTTTCTACACTGGCGACAAAGACGCCAAAATACAGGAAATTCAAGAATCTCTGGAAGCGTTTGATGCAGAATTTCTCGAAGATGGGATTACTCGACGGAAAGCGTTGCTGAGGGATCTTGAAGCAGGCGAAATACAGGAAGAAGACCTTCCGAAAGATATTTTGATGGTTTTGCTCCGCAACCAAGACAAGATCCCAATGGATAGGGCATCAATAAGGCGTGAAATAGCCTTCTTACTGCTCGCTGGTGGCCACACATCTGCAACAGCTTTTAATAGGGTCATTCACAATATCTTTAAGTGGATCGAAGATCATCCAGAAGATACTTCTCGTGCGTACAACGATCGACTATTTCTTCAACGTTCCACGCATGAAACTATCCGACTACAACCATCATCTCCAATTGCTGCCCGTTGGGCCACAGAAGATACAACTCTTAAATCAGGAATAGAGATCAAAGAGGGCGATCGTGTGGTCATTGACTTAGAAGCTGTCAACAGAGATAAAGAATTATTTGGTCAAGACGCCGAACACTTCAATCCGGATCGGGAATTGCCAGATGGCGTAAACCCATGGGGTTTAAGTTTCGGCCAAGGAACGCATGCATGTATAGGACAGGATCTCGCAGTCGGGCTAGCCTTTTCTCCAGAGAAAAGTTTAGATGACCATTTATTTGGTCTAGTCCCAGTAGCCATTCAAACGATGTTCCTAAACGGCTGTCGCCCTGATCCAGAAAATCCACCTGAGATGGATGATTCAACCACCAGACCATATTTTGGGAAATATCCAGTTATTTTCGTTGACCAATAGAAAAACTATAGGAACCCGTAGCAAAGACTTTAGAAAGCAATAGCGATTCTGATGTTGTATCTGTATTCGAAGCCAGTGCCTTGATCCCAGCTCAATTTTCCCAAATTGATTTTAGTAATAGCCATTGACAAAAAAAACGATCTATTTCTTCGTGTCGTAAAGCCACCTGATTTATATCCATAACTGAGATACCATCGAGTATGACTGGAGACGCAAATGAAATTTTCAAATATAGCTAAAATGGTCTCAAAAAATCGGACAGGTGTCGATGTGATAAACACTGTCGGTGATGCACGTGAAATCTCCAAACGGAAGCTTCCCAAGATGGTTTGGGATTTTATTGATGGCGGCGCTGATGGGGAGCTTTCAATCGCAGCCAATCGTCGTTCTCTTAACGACATCAAGCTTCGACCGAAATTTTTAACTGACGTTTCGAATCGTGACATTTCTGCGAAGATCTTCGGAGAGAGAGCCGAGCTGCCATTTATCCTCTCACCATCTGGGATGGCTACAATTGCTCATCCTCACGGGGAATTGGCAGTAGCAAAAGCCGCTGATCGAGCCGGAGCAATATTTTGCGTTAGTACCGCCTCTGGATACACACTTGAAGAAATAGCTTCGGTATCGAATGGGCGACTTTGGTTTCAACTCTATTTGTGGGGGAATGAAGAAGTCGTAAACTCACTAATTGATAGAGCGGGAAATTCCGGATATGAAGCACTTGTTATCACTGTCGATGTGCCAGTTGTTGGCAAACGCGAACGTGATTTGGCTAATGGCATGTCTCTTCCAGTTCGTATCCGTCCCAAGAACGCTTTGAACACCCTGCGTAAACCTAAATGGTTATTGGGCCTTTTGAACGGGCCTGATATAACTTTTGCTAACCTAGCTGGTTTCGCCGCTGGGGACGATGCAAGCTCGATTGGTGAATACACAGACCGCGAATTAGTCGATCAAACTAGAACATGGGATGATTTGGAAATAATTCGGAAACGTTGGTCAGGGCCTCTTCTAGTGAAGGGTGTGATGACTGCTGAGGATGCTATTAGCGCTGTCGATGCGGGTGCGGATGGGATCATTGTCTCGAATCACGGTGGCCGTCAGATGAGTTTCGTACC
>CABZWT010000060.1:0-6758 GCA_902529525.1 Actinomycetota bacterium | reverse complement strand
ACCATGACTCCATGGCTTTTGGCCAGTAGATCTGCGACGCGGGTTTCAAGGTTGAGAACTTCGTTTCCTAGGTCAAGGGTGGGATTTTCTTTCAGAACCCTGATGACGGCTTCGATTTCTCGTTCATCATGGGATGCTCCTGCGGGGGGAAGATCCACGGTCTTATCCTCGAGTGAACGCTGGGCTGGCGTTGTCAGGAATAGTTCCGATAGGTTCTTGAAGTTCAGCGAGCGTTGGCCCGTGTTTAGACGCTATCGGGGCGAGGTGGTCGAGGTCCATGCGGTAGACGTGGGCGGCGTTTCCAGCGAGGACCGCCCGCAAGTCGCTTTCTTCCCAACCTGCGAAGGTGTTTCTGAGGGCTTCTCGCGTGTGCGGGTAGGTTCCTTCTGTGTGAGGGTAGTCGCTTCCCCACATGACATTATCAACGCCGATATCTTGAATGGATTTGGCGTCGCTGGGCGCTGGGAAACTCGCCCCAATCCAGCAGTTCTGTTGAAAGTAATCGGATGGTTTCTTAGGAAGCATCTGCTCAGCAGTCATGCCTAGCTCACCCACCCGTCCCGTGCTTGCCATCTGGTCCCAAATTGAGTCCATGCGGTGAAGTGTTGGTTCGACCCAGCTGACGCCTTGCTCAGTCATGACGTATTTCAGTTTTGGGAACCGTTCGAAGACACCTCCTAAGATGAAGTGCCACATTGATTTTTGTGCGTAGAACGGAACTTCCATGAGAAGCAGAAATGGGGTCGCCGGATTTCCTTTATAGTTTGGTACCCCGGTTCCGCCATGCTGGGTGAGAACCATCCCTAAGTCTTCGCACACTTCCCATATCGGGTCATATGTATCAGTGAAATAATGGTCCAGATCAGAGTCTGGTGGAACATGTGGGATCATGACACTGGTGAAGCCGTTGTCTGCTGCCCAGCGAATATCTGCTATGGCTTCATCAACGTCGTTGAGGACGATTTGTGGGAGTCCGCATCGTTGCCCAGGTAGTTCATCACAGAAATCTTTTAACCACCGTGCGTGGGCTCGGAGGCCCGCCAGCCTTTTTTTTAAATTTTTTGGTGTGGGTTGAGGTGCGTTGAATTGGGCGGTTGGGAAGAACGGGGGCACAGTATTGGGGAAAATAACCTCAGCGACGATTCCATCTTCGTATTGTTCGCTTGTTCGACGGTCTTTGTCCCAGTTTCGATCTCGGGAGCTTCCTTCTGGGGCGCTTTCTTGGAGATCGCGGAAAGGATTTCGGTATTGATTTCGCCATTCTTCGAACTCGTCATGCCATCGTGTTTCAAGGTAGGGCTTGTAATCGAGGATCTTTCCGCCGGCGTGGGTGTCTGATGAAATGATCGTTACCCGGTCCCCCATTTTTGCCTTTCTACGTGTTTGAAGTTATGAGATATATCTTATGGGGTCTAAGCTAACGTAGCGAACGACGGACAGCAGGGAGGTTAGGATGCCGGCGAAAGGTGCGCTTTCCGATAGGCGGGTTCTGGTCATTGGTGCCTCATCTGGTCTTGGGGCGGCGTTTGCCCGAGCTGCGTCGGCAGAAGGCGCTGATGTCACTGTTTCGGCTAGGCGTGGCGACCGGTTAGATCAACTCGTTGAGCAAATGGGCACTGGTACTGCTGTTGCGGGGGATGCCACTATCTCCAAGGATGCGATTCGTGTCGCCAAAACCGCTGCTGATGCGATGGGTGGTATTGATCTCATGTTTTATGTCGCCGGATACGGGGTTCTCCAACCTATAAGTGAAACTGACCCTGATGTTTGGGCGAACGTGTATCGGGTGAATGTGCTCGGAGCGAACTTGGCCGCGTCGGCTGCTTTGCGCCATATGGATCGTGATGGCATCTGCGCTTTTATGTCGTCGCGCACCGTGGGTGACGCGAATGCCCTGTTTGGTTCCTATTCAGCTTCGAAAGCGGCGTTGGATCAATGTATTCGCACATGGCGGGTGGAACACACCGACCGGCGATTCATTCGCGTCACCATGGGGAATTCACAACCGACAGAATTCGCGAATCAGATGGGCCTCGATCTGCTCGGTGATGCTCTGGAGGCGTGGCAGCAGCAAGCTATTCCATCTGCCATGACAGACGCGGATGATGTCGGCCTCCTGCTGGCCCAGTCATTCGGTGTGGCTCTTGACCATCCTGATATTGATAGCAGCGAACTTAAACTTGACGCCCGCGAGGCTTAAGAACTTTCTTCTTCCTGTTCGGATTCCCATTCACTAATCGCGCTTTCACAATGCCCCAAAAGGCTAGCAACGTTCGGGTATCCAGCGTACGGGGCGAGAATGATAAGCGTTTCACGAAGTTCATCAGCAGTGAGCTCTCCGCGTTTCAGCGCTGATTTCGCCTGTATTTTCCATATGTCACCTTGCCCTTGCGATGCAATGACGCCCATCAGGAGCAGGCGCCGGTCACGGATGGAGAGCACGTCTCGTTCCCATACCTCACCGAATAATGTGCGCATCATCACATCAAGGAACGGCATCGTTCCTTCAGGCATTGCCGAGACATCACCTGCGTACACTTCGTTCAGGTTTCTCGCTCCTTTTTCGTACAGTGTTTCTTCTTCGCTCATAGATTTTCTCCTGATTCTGTTTCAACGGTGTAAGAGTTATAGACGTTTGGCATAGCATCATGAATGCCTTGAAGGAATTCAATCATCCCGTCTCTGGGCCAACCAATGTCCATCGCGAGAGAAAGATCTTTTTGGCTGATACCGACCTGAGTCAACATTTTTTCTTTGAACTCTCCAGTGAAATGCTCACTGGGAATATCGAGCAGGAGGCTGAATTGTTCTGTGAGGACGCCGAGTTGACCCATATGTTTCCATGCTTTAAATAAGGCTTTCGGATCTCCACCAGTTGACGTCATCAGGTCATGCGATGTGGTTGCTGCAGCGAATTGGGCGTAGGTCATGACATTCACGGCGATCTTGAGGGCAGCTCCGGAACCGATAGGGCCCGCTGGGATCATTTCATCAGCGTAAATATTGATGAGACCAAGCGCGTTAGCTGGGATTTCTTCCAGTCCACCAACGAGTACGGTTTGCGCTCCGATTCTGGCTTGCGTCGCTCCACCTGCGACACATACGTCGAAAACCTGCACGCCCCAGTCAGCGGCTCGGGTACGAGCTTCAATGATGGTATCGGGGAGGACCGTTGAGTGGATGAGGATCGTGAGGCCTTCATGCGCTCCGTCGCAGATACCGTCGGGCCCTTCAAGCACGGCGCTGATGTGCTCTGCTGCGGGAACACAGATGCTGAGTACGTCGCTTGCGGCTGCCACTTCGGCCGGGTTTGCGGCAGCGTGCGCGCCTAGGGAAACGGCGGTGTCAACCGCTTTCGGATTGATGTCATAGACGGTAACCGTGTCGCTGTTTGCAATCAGGTTCTCGGCCATGGCTGAACCCATATCTCCAAGTCCGATGTAGCCGTAGCGTGTCATCAGGTTCTCTTCCCCGCCGTGAATGTAATTGGGAGCTCTGTCCAGCCGGTGACGTTACTTGAATGGAAACGTACTTTCTCATCATGATTTACTTCATAGTCTGGTATCCGGCGGTGGATTTCTTCGATTGCGATTTTTCCTTCCATGCGTGCGAGAGCTGCGCCGAGACAGAAATGGGCGCCGTAGCCGAACGAAAGGTGACGGTCGGGGTTCCGGTGGATATCGAATTGCCCTGCCGTTGGGCCAAATTCTTGTTCGTCGTGGTTAGCGGCGCCGATGAGAAGCAGCACCGAGTCGCCTTTGTTCAACGTGTTTCCGTGAAGGTCTAGGTCTGTTGTCATGGTGCGGTGCATGTATTGGGTGGAGTTGTGGTAGCGGACGACTTCTTCTACTGCCGCCGGTGCGAGCTCGAGGTTCTGAACGATTTGGTTTCTTTGTTCGGGGTGCCGTGAAAGAAGCTCTATGGCGTTTGCAATCATTTTTGTTGTGGTTTCATGCCCAGCTATGACGAAAAGGATGCAGAATCCCAGAAGTTCTTCTTCGGTCAAGAAACGCCCATCAACTTCAAGCGTCAGAAGGTCATCGATGATTCCTTTTCGAGGGTTTTCCCTTCTTTTGGGCAGGTCGTCGATGAAATATTGCAGCATCGCGAACATTCCTTCAGCTGCTTCCTGCGGGATTTCTATTTTCCCGTCTTCTCGAATGAGGATTGTGTCTGAATATGATCGAAGTTCAGCCCTGTCTTGTTCGGGGATGTCTAAGAAGGCGCTGATGACGTCCATGGGGAACGGGCTGGAAAGGTCATTGACGAGGTTCGCTTCACCTTTCTCTACGATTTGGTCAAGGTAATGGGTGAAGATGTTTCGGATTTCTTCTTCCATTTGGGCGATGCGTCTTCCGGTGAAGATACGGTTTACGAGCTTACGGAAGCTGGTGTGGTCGGGTGGATCCATTTCGATCAATTGTTGGAATCCGGCGCGTTGGTTACTTCCCCTTCTTCTGCTTTCAAGAGCCACTCCCCCGGTTGATGAGAAAGTTTCAAAATCACGAAACGCGTTTTGGACGTCTTCGAAGCGGCTTAGTACCCAGAAGGACAGTTCCGGATTCCAATATGCGGGGGCTTCTTCTCTAAGGCGCCGGTAGGTCTCGTATGGGTCGTCGTGAAGATCGAAAGCGTACGGGTTATATACCAGTTCAGTGGCGGTCATGGGTGTCCACGCTAGTAGGGGCGGTAGAACATGACAACAAGAGCGATCTGGACTATGTTGCGCGTCGAGGAAATGATTGATGGCCAGAAGAAAGGTGTAGATGTGAGATTCGAATCGAAAACAGCGATCGTTACTGGCGCCGGAGGCGGAATCGGCGAAGCGTATGCACGGGCCCTTCACGGGGAAGGCGCCAATGTCGTGGTTGCGGAGCTCGATGAGGAAAACGGCCGTCGGGTCGTTGATGATTTGGGTGATAGAGCAATGTTTGCTCATACTGATGTCGGCGATCCAGAAAGCACAGACGCTATGGCCGCCGCAACAGTCGACAGGTTCGGCGGTATCGATCATTTGGTCAATAATGCGGCAATATTCGGCGACATGGAGCTCGCTGGGTTAACCAATGTTGACTACGACTACTTGGATCGTTTTATGAAAGTGAATCTTCTCGGCGCCCTTCATGCTTCGCGTTCCTCGATGGGGGCTATGCGAGACGGCGGCGGCGGATCTATCGTGAACCAGTCATCGACTGCGGCATGGATGGGGATAAGCGGTTTCTATGGCCTCGCGAAAGCCTCGTTGAATTTCTTAACAACATCACTGGCGCACGAACTCGCCCATTTCAATATCCGTGTCAACGCCATCGCTCCCGGCCCGACCGATACTGCAGCATTGAACAAGCAAGTTCCTGCTGAATTTAAAGAACCGCTCGTGCAAAGCCTCGCTATTAAACGACTGGGAACACCCGATGATCATTGCGGGCCGGTACTATTCTTGCTCTCCGAGAAAAACACGAAAAAAGTGTCGCCACGGTCATAAATGTCCTCAAACACAAGCTCCGTACTTCCAAGAAAAGAATAGAACGCTCCGAACCCGAACGTGACCGCCAGCCCGTACCCCAACGTGACACGGTTCTTGGCGACAAGGCGAAACCCCTCAAAGACCTTTCCTACTTGTAGCGGCCTTTTATTTTCCGGATCAAGGGTTTCCTCGATAGTCATCACCCAAATAGCGATAATTCCGGCAGGTATCAGGCCGAACCCCATCGTCCACCGCCACCCGCCAAGCTCCAGAAGGCCCTTACCGATCAGCGGGGCGGCAATAGGGGCGATAAAGAACACCGTCTGGGTCATCGTCATGATCCGGGCCATGGCGTCACCCGAATAGCGGTCCCGAACCATCGCCTGGCTCATTGTGCGCGGCCCTGCAGCTGCGAAACCCCACACAAACCGGGAAATCAGCAGCATCTCCAAAGATGGCGCCAACGCCGCTACCAGAGAAGCAGCACCATAGAGGACCATGCTTCCGACCACGACCGGTTTGCGCCCCAGCGCGTCAGCAAGAGGTCCGGCGAAAAGATTTCCCACACCGCACCCGATGAAGAACAAGGTAACTGCCAGCGATAGGCGGGTCGAGTCCTCGGCAAGCCCGAACTGGGCCCGCATCTCCGGAAAAGCCGGAAGCATCTGATCGATCGCTAGAGCACCGGTCGCCGTCATCAACGCCACCAGAAAAATCAGTTCACCCGTACCCATCTTCCGATTCATAGGACTACTCCTTTCGAAAAAGGGTACAAGGCCCAGAGTGTCCGTTCTTCATGCTGCAGTGCGGCTTTATCGGACGCTTGTCTGGCCGCCGTCAACCGGAATTAACTGCCCTGTGATGAAATGCGACGCGTCAGATGCGAGAAAGACCATAACCGGGCCTAGGTCCTCGTCAGGATCCCCATAGTTCTGGCCAAGAGCGATACTTTCCATATTCCGCCAGAACTTCCTATTTTGTTCTTCTTCATTGGAATTCTCCCACGCATGTCGAAACATGGGGGTAGCGATCGCAGGAAGGACCGCGTTCACGCGAATATTGTCAGCACCCCACGCTCCAGCTGCACTTCGGGTCCAGGCATGCACAGCGCCTTTCGTTGCTGAATAGGCGGCGCTTCCTGATTCGGCCCGCTGGCCAGAAATAGAACCGAAATTGATGATCGCTCCACCTCCAGCTTCCTTAAGGTGCGGGTGAGCGGCCTGATTGGTGAGCATTGTCCCGCGAACGTTGATCCCAAAGATCCGGTCCCAGTCAGCGACTGGGATAGCTTCAG
>CABZWT010000059.1:0-7190 GCA_902529525.1 Actinomycetota bacterium | reverse complement strand
TCGAAGGTTAGTTCTTCTACAACTTGTTGGACACCGTCAGCGTCGTATTCATACACTTCGTAAATACCTGTTCCTGGTTCACCAACATCGAGGAAATCGATGGCGCCGGAAGCACCGTCGTAGTCAATGTCAGCTCCATCAGCAAGCAGAGCTTTACAATCAGCGAATGTTGAACACTTCTCACCGTCACGGCTTACCGCAACCATTTGGGCGGCAATGTCAGCAGAATTGTTTGATCCTGCGGCTTCAGCAGCAAGAGCGATCAGAATCGCACAGTCATATGACTGGGCGGAGAAGATCGTTGATACGTCTGGAGCAAATTCAGCAAAAGCACCCGGGAAGAATGCGGCACCAGTTGAAGGAGCAGCAGCTGGCTGCGTTCCCTTCATACCTGAAGCGATACTTGGGTTGGCTTCATCAATAAGTGCACCAAGTTCTCCGGTTGCCATACCATCCGTGATGTATAGCTGGATGTCTTGTGGGCCTGCGCCTTGCTCGATCATGGCTTGAATTAACTGAACACCTTCTTCGAAGGCGACAATTACGACAGCGTCAGGACCGGAAGCAATTACGTCAGCTACCACATCATCGAAGCTTGTGGATTCTGGAGCGTAAGGCTCACTGTAAACGATGGTTCCACCACCGGCTGCAACTGCAGGTTCAAACTCGGCGTTAAAGCCAACACCATAGTCATCAGCACGGCTTACAACAGCAACGTTGGTGTACCCGTCACCGAGTACCACGTTGGCTAGAGCTGGAGCTTGTAGGTCATCGGATGGTGCGGTACGGAAGTAGTATCCGTCGTCACCAGATGTACCCAAACCAGCGGCCGTGTTCGAAGGTGAACACTGTGTCGTACTACTGGAGGTAATCTTTTCGATAACCGAACCGGTAATACCTGAAGCTGCGGCACCAACAATGGCATCTACTTCCTCAGTCAACAACCGGTCGACAGTAGTATTGGCGATATCAGGATCAGTACCCGAATCACCCTTTGTTAAAGTAACGTCAGCGCCATTGACACCACCAGCGGCGTTAATGTCACGTATAGCCATATCAACTGCCAAGACAAGCGGCTCAGACAAAAATGCCAGCGCGCCGGTCTCAGGTAGCAACGTTCCGATATTCAGTCCTTCAGCAGATCCTGAGTCACTTGCTTCGCTAGAGCTTTCGCTAGAGCTGGCAGATGCTTCAGAAGCACTACTGGAAGAGCTGTCATCGTCATCACCACAAGCTGCGGCGACAAGAACGAAAGCAAACAATACGGCTAGAAGTCTTAATAGACGTCTATTCCTCATGTAATTTCCCCTCTGTAATAGAAATAAATACTGAACAGGGAGTTCAGCACCGTATTAGTTTGCCATTGAAAAGGTGAATTAACAAATAAATGAACAAATTAGCAATTAAGTATTCTGAGTAATTATTAGGATTTCTCAGCGAATCTTGAGGTCCCTAGGAAATTGGGGCGTAATCGACCTCTTCAATTGCCCTCAACTCATCAAATCTTTTGCGGAGTTCTTCTCTCCGACCTCGATCCATGGCTAGGTTAACAAGTTCGTGGGGATCTTCTTGTAGGTCGTACCATTCGTGGTCATGGTCTTCAAATGGGCTGTCAACATCGAACTGGATCGTTCCTGAAAGTGGAACTCCGGCGGCGTCGGCGCCACCGCCAACGCCATAGTATCTACAGTATTTATAGCGACCATCGAAAATGCCTGCACTGGCATATCTTGTGTGTTCCACCCCTTTGTACCAAGGCCATTGTTGGGAGAAAAGCACGTAATCGCGTATCTTGGCATCTAAATCATCAAAGAATGGTGAAAGACTTTCTCCAACTAGTCCGGGGTAATCGCTGGGATTTACGCCGCCAAGCTCGGCAACGGTTCGGGCCAAATCAACATGGCACGCTAAAGAATTTGTTTTGGTTCCGGCTTCGGTTTTCCCTGGAACTTTCATATACAGGGGTATCCGCATTGTTTCCTGATAATTCCAAGGCCCTTTTGAACGCAGACCATGCGATCCGACTTGATCGCCATGGTCGGAAGTAAAGATAATTATTGTGTCATCCCAGACATTGAGGTCATCGAGAGTTTTGAATATACGCATCATTTCGAAATCATTGAGTTCGTGCAATTTGACGTAGTAGTCGAGATAGCGAAGCCATAAATATTCATCTTCTCGATTCATAGTTCCCGGCGCTCCCCATTTGAGCATTGCATGCATCCATCTTCTGTGGACATCCGGTTTGGTATGGAGGTCGTCGTGGAAGTTAGCTGGAAGTTCCGTATGCCATTCATCTAATGCGTGTGCGAAGGGAGGGAAATTATCTTCACGACCCCAATCTCTATCCTTCAGTCGCTCTCGGACATGATCGGTTTCTTCTTTGTTATCGACTTGCCACCATGGCTGGTCGCACGGGAACCACATGATGTCATGAGGGTTAACGAACGCCGTCGTCAAAAACCAAGGTTCGCCTGAAGTCGCGTGCTCTTCTAACCAAGTAATAGTCTGATCAGTTATCGGCTCATCAAATTCTGTTCCAGTTCCTGGAAGCCCCCACCAAGCTGAGTCATTCCCCTCCCAGTCGCTAAAACCGTATTTCTCCATCTCTGGATACCGCTGATTCTGTAAATGCCACTTGCCTTTATACGCAGTTTTATACCCCTGCTCCCTCAACATATGGCCAAGAGTGGCAGTCGAGGTAGGAAGATTAGTGTTCTCTGGCCCTGTTGAGTTCTCTAGTACTCCATGCTGAAGCATGTATTGCCCTGTAAACAACGTCGCCCGAGATGGGCTACAAGGCGAGGTGTGCGTGTAATAGTTCGTAAACTCTAATCCTTCATCGAGCAACCGTTGACGGGCAGGAAGGTCGACTCCTGCTGGAAGCCAATCACGCTGTCGTTCTTGATCTGAAACAATAAGGAGAATATTGGGTTTAGTCATGAAGTAAACCTAGCAGACCATTCTCAAAAGATGCGAAGAATCGAGCGTCCCTTTTTAACTCACCAATTTTTTTAATTTTTGGATAGCACGAACAATATCAGAAAATGAAGAATACATAGGCACCGGAGCAAAGCGAAGCACATCTGGATCGCGCGCATCCGGAACAACACCGTCAAGAATAAGTTTCTTCTCTAAAGCTGCTGCATCACCTTTAACCCGAACGGAAATTTGGCATCCTCGCCTCTCGGGGTCCTCTGGCGTTATGCTCTCAACTCCATCAATCGTTCGAATACCATTTTCTAGGTACTGTGTTAATCGCATCGACCTCTCTCTGAGTGCACCAAAACCAACTTCATGAAACATTTCTAAAGATGTCTTAAGCGGAACCATAGAGAACAATGCTGGATTTGAAACTTTCCAGCCATCTGCTGATTGCCTCGGCACAAATCGCTCTTGGCCATGCATATCGAATCTAGTATCGGGGTTATTCCCCCACCAACCAGCAAGCCTAACCAAATCAATATCTCGATGGTGCTTCTCATGTACGAAATATCCGGAAATACTTCCGGGGCCCCCATTCAGATATTTGTAGGTACACCATGCAGCAAAATCAGCTTCTAGTTCGTGAAGGTCAATAGGAACGTTCCCTACCGCATGTGCTAGATCTAGGCCGACGGTAATGTCATATTTTCTAAATTGTTGCAACCAACCTGAAAGATCGTGATACTGCCCTGTGTAATAATTCAGACCCCCAATTAAAGCAAGCGCTACCTCTTCTCCACATTTTTCTAGGGTGCCAATTACATCGTTGACAGTAACGTTGTCAGGGTTTTCAGCGTCTATCTCAATGACGTCTATTTCGGGATTTCCGCCATGCCATGCTACTTGTGCAGCAGCGGCGTATCTGTCTGAAGGAAAGGCATGGGGCTCAAGCAGTATTTTTCTCCGCCCTTTACTAGGACGATAAAAACTAGCCATCAACAGATGGAGATTCGTCGTCAACGACCCCATGATCCCAACTTCACTTTGTTGAGCGCCTACCAAGTCCGCCTGCAACGCAGAAACGACTTCATCGTATCTATACCAGGATTCATCTCCCTCGAAGTGTCCACGGACTCCCTTGTTACCCCAATCGGAGAGAGCGCCAAGCATCGCCGTAGGAGTGTCTTTCGGCATGAGGCCCAGCGAATTACCGGCGAAGTAAGCTTCTTCACCACCGTCGGAATCTAATGGAATTGTGAACTGGTCACGTAGTGCCGAGAGTGGATCAGCTTCATCAAGACCTAGTGCTTCTTCATTTTCAAAAGTAAACGGTGTCATGTCTCGCCTTGGCCGATTACGTTCTGCTCTTCCAGCTCGCGTATTTCGTTCTTGGTGAAGCCAAGTTCTTTGAGAATGCTTTCATTATGTTGACCTAACGTTGGTGCTTCAAGTTCAAGGGGATCTGGGAATTCAGAAAAATGAAGTGGATCACCGGGAATATAGAACTCGCCGAGGAACGGGTCGCTGACTTTTTTAACAGCACCTCGTGATTCAAAATAAGGGTGCCCTATAGCTTCGTAGGGGGCTAAAACCGGGGCACAAGGGACGCGTGCTTTCTCTAAGATGGCGACGATTTCTTCGTCAGTTTCAAAGCCTTGCATCCAATTTTCGATGATGTCATTGAGTTCGTCTCTATTTCGCATCCGCCCCATCAGGTCCACAAATCGATCGTCTGTTAGAAGTTCGTGCTGTCCAATTGCTTCGACGAATCGGGGCCACTGGGCTTCCATACATTGGACCACTATCCAGCCTTGCGGTGCCTTGAACGCCCCTAAGGGACTGTTAATTGCTGACCGGTGTCCAGAACGCTTGGGCTTCCATCGCATACCTGTCAATGAAGGCCCTTGTACAGCTAACTCCTGAGAGTGAAAAAGAGAGTCAACCATTGAGATGTCGACGAATTGACCACTCCCAGTTCGCTCACGGTGAAACAATGCATAGCCAATTCCTGCCACTGCATGAACACCCGACATCACATCACCTATAGATTGTCCGGTTGGCATCGGGGGCCCGTCTGGTTCTCCTGTCATATACATTGTCCCACTGAAGGCTTGGGCGATCATATCGAAAGCTGGCCTATCGTTATGCGAACTCGTTCGCCCAAAGCCTGAGATAGATGCCATAACTAATCGAGGATTTATCTGCCTAACTGCTTCCCAGTCAAATCCTCTGCGTTCGAGGACGCCTGGGCCATAATTTTCAACAAAGACATCAGCGGCTTTGAGTAAATCTTTGAGGATGCGTTGACCTTTAGGATGGTCAAAATCAATGCAGAAGCTTTTCTTGCCGCGATTCTGCTGAACAAAGTATCCACTTCGCCCAGATTCATGAACAATCGCGTAATTCCGGGTGGGGTCGCCATATGGAACTCGTTCGACTTTAATAATCTCTGCTCCCATTTCTGCGAGCATTCTGGTAACGGTTGGCCCCGCTAAGTATTGGGTCATGTCTATGACTCGAATATTGTCGAGAATCCGTGGCTTTTCCATACAAGGGACCGTACCGGACGGAGACGAAAGGCACTACAAATAGCAACAACTTCACAACGTCGCTGTTAATAGCTATCCTGTTTATTAGGAGGCTTTATGACCGACGTACTTAGGGAAAGAGAGCAGACGCAAGAAGATGCACATGCTCCTAGCGGCAAAAAAGAAATAACTGCTGACCGTTACCTTTCTCCAGAGATCCTTAACAAGGAATGGGAATACGTCTGGCCGCGAACATGGCTCTACGCAGGAGTTGCGGCCGATGTCGCAGAACCAGGCGAGTTTTTTGTCTTTAATGTAGGGCCAGAATCTATTTTGGTTTCTCATACGGATGAAGGAGAGATAGCCGCCTTCTATAACGCCTGCCAGCATCGCGGAGCGCGCATCATGGTCAATGAACGCGGATGGATTAAAGACTTTGTTTGCCCCTACCATGGGTGGACCTATGGACGGAACGGAGCTCTCACCGTTGTTCCAGATGAAGATCGATTTAGTCAAGGGGTTGACTGCGAGTCCCAGTCGCTCGTTCCGGTTAGAACTGAAATATGGGCGGGCTTGGTTTGGGTATGCATGGATGACGATGCTCCTTCCTTCGATGAATACATAGGTCCGCTAAAAGAACAGATAGAGCACTATCGATTAGAGGAAATGGTGGTAGTTCAGGACCAAACCGTTCACCTTGAATGTAATTGGAAGGCCGTATTCGATAACTTCGGCGAGCTCTACCATGTAGAACATATCCACCCACAACATGCCCTTATTTTCGATTGTCCGACGAGCAGGGTCCGACTATGGAAAAATGGCCACACTAGCGTCTACATCGATGGTTTCACGGTCAATACCCGCCTTGATATCCCAGAAGAGCCAACAAAACTTATGCGAGGGCAGTTAGAGTCTCTCGGGATGGACCCTGAAGAATACCGGGGACGCGTGCTCGATGTTAGGGAAGATGTTCAAAAAACAAGAAGAGATATGGCGTCACAGCTTGGATACAACTATGACCGTCTTGCTGATGAAGAGCTCAGTGATATTTTCCAGCACAATATTTTCCCAAATATGCTGATTACTCTCCAACCGGATAAGGCGCTCCTTATGCGGGCCCGCCCACATAAAAACGATCCAAGTAAATGCTATTGGGACAAAATAACCCTTGTTATGCCCCCAAATGAAGATGCAGAGATTTCCGCTGATCTTCAATTCATGCCTAAGCCAAAACCAATCCCTGAGGAACGCCCCGAACGCGAGGAATTCACTCAGGAGGACGTAATAGCAGGGAAAAAAACAATGGACATCACGGTCGATCAGGATGTCCACCTCATTCGTGATGTCCAAAATGGGATGCGTTCAAGAGGATTCAAGAAACAAGTACTGAACGATGATGAATCTCGAATTCAGCACTATCACGATTGGTATTCCTGGTACATGGGGGATTAAAACAGAATCTGGTGACAGTCCCCACTGAAATAACTTTCCTTAGCTGGAATCTAGCGATGCTCGAGCGATCAGCTCAAGCTCCGGTGTCCTGGGAGCAATACAACACCGAAGAGGCGATCCGGCAACAGATTCTCTCTATTGCTCCTGACATTGTGCTCTTTCAAGAGCTTCCCGGCATCGTGCCCTTCATTGAAACTCACGACATGGTAAAAGCGAACCCACAAAGCCATAGCGGCCACCTAGCAACGTTGGTTACACACGAACTCATGAAAGGACCCGTTGAGC
>CABZWT010000058.1:0-7544 GCA_902529525.1 Actinomycetota bacterium | reverse complement strand
TATTCCCTAACCTCTCATTTAGCATGAAACCTGATGGCTGTATTTTTCTTCGATCTGCCCCTCACCCCACAGATCCAAATAAATGCATTTTTGACATGTGGTACTTAACTATGTTTCCCCAAGGAGCAACCGAGTACTACTCAAATTCGATGAAGGACTGGGTATCTGTAGATCATCAAGTAGATCATATTGTTGGACGTGCGGGAGAAGTGAGCTGCGGGCCAGGAATTGATCAGGATGTCGCAATCTGGACCACGCAGCATAAAGGATTACGCTCACGAGGGTATAAAGGCGAATACCTTCCTTCACAAGAGAATAGAATCCGTTATTTCCACCAAACTCTCGATAAATACATTGCCATGGATCCCGCATGAGTGATCCGGACGCCCATCAACTAGGGAATCTTGATGAACTCAAAGATGGTGATTTACAGGTATTCGAAGATATTGGTGATTATGGAATCGTCGTTTGTCGGGTAAATGGAGAACTGTTTGGCCTTGAAGACAACTGCAGTCATGCTGATACTCCTTTGAGCGAAGGTCGTCTTCGCGGCTACCAGTTAACGTGCCCTCTGCACGGAACATCATTTGACGTTCGAACAGGAGAGCATAGTGGCCCTCCAGCCTATGAGGGAGTTCCTTGCTTCAAGATTGAATTGGATGATGGAGTAGCTGTTGCCTTACCCCAAGAAGACAGTAACAAAAAAGACAAAGGTGCCTCAGACGGCCTAGGCGACTTTTTCCAGACAAGGTAGAGAAGGTAAATCAAATGAGTATCACGCTTAAGGAGAAAGTTGCCATCATCACAGGAGCTGCCCAAGGCGTAGGAGCTGCGTTCGCTCGACGCCTTTCTGATGAAGGTTGTCATGTCGTCATAACAGATAAACGAGAATCGATATCTTCAGTCGGCGAACAGATTGGCGCCAATTGGCATATTGGTAATGTCTCTGATCCAGAACACGTTCGATCGGTTGTAGATACGACTGTTGCCAAGTTCGGAGCAGTTGATATTCTTGTAAATAACGCCGGAGAAGTCCTACGAACTGGGCCGTTAGACAGTTGGGACGAGTCCTTATCAAATTATGAGAGATTATTTGGTTCGAATATTCGTGGAGCGTTTCTTTTCGGTCGAGCTGTTGCCCCCATAATGGCAGAGCAGAATTATGGAGAGATCGTCAATGTCAGCACTGACCACGTCAAACCTGCGCCCGGCTCTTCTCGTCATCACGGCCATGGGAATATGGATCTGTACAACGCATCAAAATGGGCGCTAAATGGGCTTGCCTTCGACTGGGCCAAGTCCTTAGCCGGCTACAACGTTAGGGTTAATAACCTGTGTATTGGGGCAACCGACAGCGAGATGATTAGATCATGGAGTGGACCAAATCCCGATCCGGCATGGGTCGAAAGCTGGATGAAGCCAGAAGAAACCGCAGATGTTCTTGTTCAACTTCTCCTTGAAGGGCCTGAAGGTAGGACTGGGGACAATATAGGTTTATATGCAGGATTTCCCTGCGTATTACCCGATCCAGAATCCTGAGAGTTCTATTAACAGGCCGGCAATTCCCAGCAGGTGTGCATTTCTCCTAGTTGCGAACAGGTTAGGTGCGGTTCTGCCCCATCAGCAATTTTCAGTGAGGGCTTATCTTCAAGAAGTAGCAGCGAAGCCGTCACAGCCGCATCCCTTATTAATGCATATCTCGATCTTGGCCTACCCTTAGGAACTGCAGGATGAATGGATGGCCTTCCAAGCCCAAATGCTATTCCAGATGGAAGCCCATCAGCACGATACTGCCCGCGTGGTTCTCGCTGACAGAGATCCTTTCTCCCAATAATAAATTCATTAGGTTCATCGAATTGGCGAGGGTCTCGATTTGCTGCGGCAGCTGAGCATCGAAGTAAACCCCCTTTGGGAATCAACCTTCCGAATCTTTCGACTTCCTGGCGAGCGAATCTATCAGCGACTATAACTGGCGGAGAATAGCGAAGTGTTTCTAACCACGCGAATTTCATGAGACGATGATCATTTCTTACTTTTTCCATTTCTGTTGGGTTTGTAAGCAAGTTCAGCCAAAGATTCGAAAGCCCCCCATGTAAAGTCTCATGATCTAGTTCGAGGATTGTTGTAACGAGGTCCTTCACGGTAGGAGGAGCATCTGATAGCTGGAGTTGCGCAACTGCGCTAATAAAATCATCTTCTGGGTTTTGGCAACGGTCGTTGAATGTAGGTTCAAGAAGGTCGGATAATCCTTGCATGGACTGCAAGCTTTTTTGTCTAAACTGTGGATTCCATCTGGCACCACGTTGCATTTGGAGGTAAAGGTGAGCGAAGTCTTGAGCCTGTTCTAATGGAATATTAAGTATCTTTTGCCAGAGTGCCAATGGGATCCGTGCAGCGAAATTTTTTGCAAGATCCATTGTCGATCCGTTGAGCGACGATATTGCTTCCTCTGAGACAGTTCTTATATTCTCATCGATTTTTTTCTCATATGCCCACTGAATAGGAAGGTGTTTCCAAAGGTCACGTCCATAGTTTATGGAATCCAGATACCAGCGTTTTGGCCTAGTCTCAAAATTTTGCTCGTCAGCGAACACGGATGTTACGTCGTTATAGCGCGTAATCCAAAAGCAGTTGCTCAACCAATCCCTGTAACACGGGTAGTTCTCACGTAATACCTCTAACAGAGGGTAAGGGTCACGAGCGTATTCATCAGATATCAGTTCTCGTGGCTTTATTAAGTTTGTCGTTTCTCCGACGCGCTCCCGCTGGTACACCTCGTAGGTTCTGTACCCAGGCTCGGGTGTAGGTTCATCTTCGAAATCAGCCTCGTATGACTCCATGCTTAACTCGGGAGATCGAAGTCAAGCCATAGTTCACGAATAGATTTCAGCCCTATAGGGGCAAGAGATTTCCCATCGATGTCTTTAGGCATACGATCTGTGTTTATTCTGACGTTTTTGAAAACTCCATCAAGGATTTGTGAGCCTATTACTGTTTCCTGATGGGATATCCATGCTCCGGGACACAAGTGGGGGCCCACGCCAAATGCCATATGGCTACATTTCCCTTCCTTATTATGGCCAGAGCGCAGAATTTTTCCGCTGTATAGGTCATCACGGAAGATATTAAAGTCTTCAGGGTCTTTAAATATTCTTTCATCGTGGTTAGCTGACACGTCAACCATGTGCATCAAGGAACCTGCGGGAATATGAACGCCGTGCATAACTATATCGAATGTGTTGTGGCGCGGTTGGCCGCCTATAGAAGTTGAATGTCGCAACATTTCATGAAATGCTGTGTCCCATAATTCTTCATTCTCTTTGACCTGTTGGTATTGATCAGGGTGCTGCAAGAGAAGGTACCAGAGATTCAAGATCGCTCCTCGAGTTGTTTCTCCCCCTCCCCCAACTACTAGAGCAATGAAGGACGTGATCTCTTCTGTTGACATAACCGAACCATCAATCTCTGAATGGCACAGTTCGGAGATGATATCCAAACATATCTCATTACCGTTTTCATCATGGAGATACGTCGGAGTCGCCCTACGCTCTTCAACAAGTTCTTCGACGTATACTTCAAGATCTTGCCTAGCTTCGAGCCCTTCATGGTGCGTGTCAGATCCACCAAGACCAGACATCATTGCGTCATACCACCAAGTGAATTGTTCGCGAGCGTCTTGGGGGATGCCCAGAACTTGTGCCACTACGGAGATAGGGAATTCATTCGCAAAGGCTTTCCCGAGTTCTAGGGTGACTGTATTAGTGTCCTCGTTTATTTCTATGCCCTTATTGTTATTAGGGTCCCACCATTCATCGATCAGCTCATTTCCTAGTTCCTTAAGAGCGTGGATTCGTTTGGTCAGCGCGGCTCCGACGAGGTGGCGCCCATAGATGTTGCGTCGCCGACGATGTTCTATTCCACTCAGTTCGAGTTGTGTATTTCCAAGGACTCCGCTCGAAGATCCTTTGGGTATTGTGTTAAATCCAATTTCGTCAAAGTAGCAGTCTGTGATGTCCTCATAACGTGTTACAAAATAACAATTGTGCAATTGGTCATGGAAGACCGGATAGTGGTCGCGCAGGATTCGGTAATAGGGGTACGGGTTGCGTGCGAACTCACCGCTATCGAATATTCTGGGATCGAACAGCGGAATTCCATTCTCGTCATGCCCCATATCTACTGCTTGGCCAACGGGCATATGCGGAAATTTCCTATAGGCCTCCGCTCCTTCTCCGATTTTATTCGGAAAACCTTCTAAGGCTGCATCAAAGGGATTTGTTGTTGTCATCAAGCCTCCTCCCCATAAGGGTACTACTGGTCTGTCTTTGTTTCTTAATTTCTTCTTGGCTGATTATTGAGTAGAACGCATTCGCTGTTTTTTCCATTAGACACTGCCCATCATTTCAACGCCTGATAGACGACTGCCTTTAACTCCCGACGGATAGGGTAATGGCTCGAAGGCATGAATTGGGTCATAAAGACGCAGGTGATTTCTTCCAGAGGATCTACCCAGAATCGAGTCGAAGCAGCTCCTCCCCATGCGAATTCCCCTACTGAACCTAAAGCAGCATTTGCGGCTGGGTTAACGAGTACTGAAAATCCGAGCCCGAATCCCATTCCTTCCATTGCTGTTTCAGTAAAGGTCGATTGGCCTAATTCGTTAAGTGTTGCACCACCCGGTAGATGATTAAGCGTCATGAATTCTAGTGTGTGGCGCCCAATGATTTGATTGCCATCGATCTCCCCCCCATTGAGTAGCATGTCCACGAAACGTTGGTAGTCATCGATAGTTGACACTAGCCCTCCACCTCCGGAAAGAAATAGGGGCTGCGTTAAATATGGACTCTCGCTTGCGGGGTCTATCGACATAAGTGGATCCTTTGGCGTGATGGCGTAGTTCGAAGTAAAGCGATCACCTTTTCCTTCCTTCACATAAAATCCGGTGTCATTCATTCCGACCGGCCCAAGCACATTTTCTTCTAAATATTCGTCCAGACCTTTCCCACTAATCACTTCGATTAATCTTCCGCACACATCAGTTGACATTGAATAGTTCCATGCAGTCCCGGGATCAAATAGGAGTGGCAGGGTTGCAAGTTCATTAATTTTGTCTTCAAGCGTCCCGTCAGCTCCTTCTGCGGCACCGGCGATTTTTTTGTACCGGTACATTTTGTCCAAATTGTTTGAGTAGTGGAATCCGTACGTCAGTCCTGAAGTGTGTAGGAGCATATCTCTTATGGTTAGCTCTGTCTGCGCTGGACGGGTAACAGGATTAAGGTAGGACCCACCTACGAGGACTTGTGGATCTGCAAATGCCGGAATGTACTTAGCCACCGGGTCCTCAAGGATTAAGAGGCCCTTTTCATATAGCTGCATCAGGCCTATGGATGTAATGGGCTTTGTCATTGAGTAGATGCGAAAAATAGCGTCTTCTTGGAGAGAGGCCCCGCTTTCGATATCTGCTGATCCCACTGTGTGTCGCAAAGCAACTGAACCTCTATGAGCTATTTGCACTTGCGCGCATGGGAACTTTCCATCGCTAACGTACCGATCACATAACTCAACGACTCTTTGTAGTCGGCCTTTGTCGAATCCCGAACTCATGAAAGCCCCCTTTTGACGTCCATTTCTCTAGATATCTCAGCTTAGACCCGCGCATACACGAGTTCTAAATGGCACACTATTAATATATGAAATCGCAAGATGATACTGCATCGAAGAAGTCTAATTTCATTAATGACCTAATCAACGCTGATCTTGAATCAGGAAGATTTGATAGCCGTGTACAAACTCGATTTCCGCCAGAACCAAACGGCTATCTTCATGTCGGCCATGCTAAAGCGATCTGCGTGAATTTCAACATCTCGAGGGAATATTCTGGTGTCTTTAACCTTCGGTACGATGACACAAATCCGGTCACAGAGAACACGGAATTCGTTGACGGAATTTTTGAAGATCTTGAATGGCTTTTAGGTCAAACTCTCGAAAAGGAGCCGCTCCATACTTCTTCGTACTTTGATCAGCTCTATATGTGGGCTGAAAAGCTAATCCAGGATGGAAAGGCTTACGTTGACAGTCAAGATGGAGACACCATATCTGAGCAACGTGGCGGGTTTCAAAAGCCGGGTGTAAATAGCCCATACAGGGGTCGGGATGTTGAAGAGAACCTTAATCTCTTCAGAGAAATGCGATCTGGAAAATTCTCTGACGGTGAGTGCGTTCTTCGCGCAAAGATTTCAATGAACCATGATAATATGAATATGCGCGATCCGATTATGTATAGAATTCGGCACGAAAATCATTACCGTACTGGTGATGATTGGTGCATATACCCAACTTATGACTGGGCCCACGGGCAATCAGATGCCATAGAGAAGGTGACGCACTCTCTTTGTTCTCTTGAATTCGATTCGCATCGTGAACTATATGACTGGTTTCTTGATCAACTTGAAATCGATGGAGCCGACCGCCCATACCAAACCGAGTTCGCTAGGTTGAATTTCACTCATACTGTATTGTCTAAAAGGCTTTTAAAGCATCTCGTTGAGCAAAAGGTAGTAGACGGTTGGGATGATCCTCGGATGCCAACGTTACGCGGCTTTCGGAAAAGAGGTTACCCAGCTACAGCTATCCGTTCATTCTGTGAGCACATTGGTGTTGCTAGAACGAATGGCACTCATGAAATTGAATTACTCGAATCTTTCGTTCGTAATGATCTCAACAAGGCTGCTGAACGAAAAATGGCTGTTCTTAAACCTCTTTTGGTAACTATTACAAATTGGCCTGAAGGTCACGTTGAAACCCGTACAGCGATCAACAACCCAGAAAACGAATCTGCTGGCACCCGAGATGTCCCTTTTTCTGGTTCGCTTTTTATTGAGCGTGATGACTTCATGGAAAACCCTGAGCCGAAATATTATCGTTTGTCTCCAGGTCGTGAAGTCAGACTTCGATACGGATATTTCATCACTTGCACCGACGTCATCAAGGATGACCAAGGAAATCCCATCGAGATTCTGTGCACCTATGATCCTGAGACAAGTGGTGGCAAGGCACCCGATGGCCGAAAAGTTAAAGCGACAATACATTGGGTCTCAGCAGAACACGCTATTGAGGGATCTGTAGCTCTATATGAGAGACTATTTAGTTCTGAGCATCCTGGAGAAGAAACTGGAGAAGCCCTTGATGATGTTAATTTAGATTCCAAGACCGTTCTTGAAGGTGTAAAACTTGAGCCCTCCATCAGCGACTTACCGCTGGGGTCGGTCGTTCAATTTGAGCGACTTGGGTATTTTCACCTTGACGAGGAAACACCTTCGTTCTTCCATAGAACTGTTGGACTTCGAGATGAATGGGCGAATATTGTTAAACGACGGAAGGACTCCTAGCTAGATTCGCTCCTGAGGAGATCGTACTCTGCCGTCACCATGGGCGAAAAGCACATCGTTGTAGCCTTGCCCTTTGGGAAGGACCTCCAGATACTCTGGAATATGGAAACTGACGTAGACTGTTTTCCTATAGCTTCCAGCTCCTGTAGGCGGTGG
>CABZWT010000057.1:0-7654 GCA_902529525.1 Actinomycetota bacterium | reverse complement strand
GTTGACTCTTTGCACGATAATGCTTCCGGTTTTCGCAAGTGCGAAAATCAAAGCAACGAAGATAAACACAGTTATAGGAATAGTCTGGCTTGCTTCATTTAGTTCCCCTTTTTGTACGTCAGCAGTTAGATACATCGCGAAAAGTGGAAGGGCAGGAACCAGGTACCTTGGAGCTACAACAGGTAGGAACAAAACCGGAGCAAGGAGTGAAACTCCGACTAGGAAATTAGCTTCTGAGAAGAGTTCCGATAGAAAAACCAAAGGGTTGATAACGATTCCCCATACAACCGAAAATGGGTTGCCACTCCCATAATCAGAGAAGGCCCCTACGTGCGGATAGTGCCCAGCGTTGTACAGCGGTTGAACTCCAAGAATAAATACGGTGGACCATGCAGCGCCGAGGCTTAGTGTCTGGTACCCGATCTTTTTCTTACCTTCTAAGAGCCACAGAATCCCCAGCCCGGCAATGGCGAGACCCAAGTCGGCCCTTGTTAGGAGTGCAATCGTAACAAAAATCCAATATCTCAACGTTTTTTCAGAAAAACCAGAATAAACAGCAGAGAAGAGAAGAGGTAAAGCTAGTGACTCTAAATGGAATCCAGCGATGTTTACTGCATGAACAGCGCTATAGAGGCTGTACACAATAATGATGGCGGTACTAGCCCCTGTCCTCAAATGAGCAATATTGCGGCTCATTCGCCAGAGTGGCACTACTGCCAAGGCTAAAGCCCCTGCCTGAATAATTATCAGTGTAATTGCGGTTGGAAAAAGCTTTGTGAGGCCCGCTATAGGATAAATTAAGTACCCTCCTTGCAAGGAAAGGTAGTTCTGACCAAGTAAGGATGCATCCGGAGTAAATCCTTCGCCGATAAGCCAAACAGATTGCATAATAGCTGCAAGCCCCGCATCTTGACTTAGCTCGCGTGATCTTGCCAGCGCTAATAAAGCGAAAATAGTCCATAGAACGACGACACAGCACCACGGAAAAAATCTGTCAAAAGCGGCGCTCTCAAAGCGAGCCTGCCATTTTAATAGTCTATATTCAAGACGCTTTCGCCAATGTAATGTCATGGTTTAACTAAAATAGCAGAACACCAACTACTTCAGAAATACCTACGAGTTACTTATTAGATTTTAACCGGCGTAGGACAGGTAGTAGAACGCTCCAGCTTGACTAACTCCTGTGACATTTCTTCCGGGCGCTCCCACAATTAGGTCACCATTTAATGAAGCGAACGACAATCCAAATAGGGCCTCCGCTTGGGAATTGCCCGCTATTGATGACTGATATGGGTACAGTATTTGATCATTACCAGTTGAGATTTCGCCATTAAGTCCCGGTAGTATCGCTACTGCACCTGCATTCATTTTCTTTGATATCGACTCACCAGGAACTCCGATGACCAGGTCAAGGGACTCATCTTCAATTAAGTCAACGACTTCAATGTAATGGCCGAATTGATCGCCGCTTTCAACCCTATTTTTTATCCCGCTAACATTTTGATATAAAGTTTGGACACTGGGTTCTGTTTGTGACCAGTCTCCGGGGTTATATCGTATTTGAACTTGCCCAGCATTTTGATGTTGGCCCAAATCTTCTCCAGGTATTCCTACTACAAGGTCCCCTATGCCGTCGTTATCTATGTCCCCTATAGCGAGAGCTGATGCAAATCTGTCCCCTATTTCTGCCCTTCCTGGCCAATTAGGAGAATTCTGATAATACCAGTCGCTTCCTGTCCCAGATGTGCCGTCGGCTGATCCATAGAGAATATGTAGAGCACCGGCTTCGTATTTCGTTCGTACTCCCCAACCCACTGTCTCCCCAGGGACGCCGATTACAATATCGTCGTACTGGTCTCCGTTGATATTGCCAACGGCAATTGCTTCACCAAAGGCATCATCCACTTCGGGTTTACTTCTGATTCTTCTCGTATATTGGTGAAGGGTTGTACTTCCTTCTCCATTCAATCCATTGTTGGAGCCATATATCACATGAGCTAAACCAGCTCGTTCCTGTTTTGCTACCCCTTCACCAGGGACTCCAACAACCAAGTCATCGTATGAATCTCCGTTTATATCACCCGACGCTAACGAGAACCCAAACAGGTCACCTACTTCAGAGTGGGTACCTATTCCAGGACTATATTGATGTAGCGATGAGGGCGCTGAAAGTCCGGAATTACTTCCGTACAGAACTGTAATCATTCCGGCGTCTATTAGCTGATTATTGCTACCTAGATCTTCGTTGGGGACACCAATCACTAGGTCATCAAAGCCATCATTGTTGTAATCTCCTGCAATAAGGGAGGAACCGAATCGGTCGCCGCTTTCAGGGTCTGTTGTGAAGCCGTCACTGCCTTGGTTGAAAATTGAAATAGCCGCCAAATCAAGTGTTCCGTTGAAAACGTATACTGCTCCTGCGTTTGTCGCCCCATTTATTGCTACTCCTGGGGCCCCAACGGCAATATCATCGGTACCGTCACCGTTAAAGTCTCCTGTTGCCATAGAGGCCCCTAGCCTGTCGTTCTGCGTTGGTCCAGCGTCTGCGGGTATTGAACGTCTATCAATTTGACTCCCTGAATTAGGTCTGGGGACTACTGGTGATGATGGAGCTGATGCTTGACTTTGACCTATAGCGTTTTCCGCTACAACAGAGAATGTGTAGCTAGCGCCATTTACAAGATTATTCACATTGCACTGAAGTGAACTTGTTGTGCAAGATGCACCTGCTGGTGAACTTGTCACTCTGTATAGAGTGATGGGTGTTCCCCCATTCGACGAGGGGGTATCCCAAGTAATAGTAGCTGAACCATCCATTGCCGTTGCGGTAACGTTTGATGGAGTAGTCGGAACTGAGAAGGTAGTAAACGTTGATATAGCCCAGTTGCTAAATCCGGTTGCATTTTCCGCTCTACTTCGGAAAATATATTCTACGCCATTCGCAAGGCCAGAAATGTTGGCTGAATTTACAGTACCCGTATCTATTTGATTCCATAATGTACCAGTATGCGACTCGATCCAATCTATATAGGAAGAGACTCGTGTGTATATACCGGGGTATCCACTTTGTGCGCATCCTTCTCCCCAACTCACGATTCCGACGAGGTAAAGGGCGCCAGCGTAGTTGCCGACAAGTGGCCCGCCGCTATCTCCTTGACAACTATCGACGCCTTGTCCTCCGGCGCAGAGCATAACCGAATCTAAGACTTCGATACCACTAGGACCTGGGTATGAACCGCATTGGTCGTCGACCGAGACAAGGACACCTCGGAGAACATCCGAGGCGCTACCGCCCCATGATGTCCTTCCCCAACCAGTAACAAAGAGTGAGTCGCCATCCTCTGGAAGTGATTGCAAATCCAATGCTGGGAGTGACGCCGATTGAATGGGTGTTTCAAGGTGTATGAGCCCTATGTCATTTGCCATAGTATTTCGATTCCAATCAGGGTGAATCAAAACTTGGTCAGCGGACACGTACGTTGAAGCTGGAAGATTCGTAATTCCGTGTGCGACACTTACCGAACTCGCAGTTACGTATGCAGAACCCCCGTTTGGAAGATACTCGAGGCAATGAGCTGCAGTAATTACCCATTCATCTGACAGTATTGACCCTCCACAGGACATTACCCATCCGGGATCAGTCGCCACCTCAAGCGAGACTTGATAGGGGTGATCTGTTATAGACACTGGATTCCCGCCAACAATGTCCGGCGTAAGCTCCCCGTATGTATTTGAAGTCGCTAGCCATTCTCCAACGTCTGATTCAACCTTTCGGTACTGTATTTCGTATCCCTCTATGGCTGATCCACCATTGTTCGGGGTTCCCCAAGATAATTGGACTTCACCTGACGCTGTTGAAACAACCGCAAAACTGTTGGGAGCATCTGGAACTGCCAATGGGGTTACGGCACTTGATGCTGTTGATTGAGTACTTTCGCCGATGGCGTTCGTTGCGGTCACAGTAAAGGTATAACTTGTTCCATTCGTGAGCTCTTCTATGGTGCAGCTAAGGCCTGCAGTGTTGCACGAAAGTGCGCCTGGGTTTGAAGTTGCTGTATACCCAGTAATAGCCGATCCGCCGTTGGTAGTCGGCTGTTGCCATGTTATTGTCGCCTGTCCCGATGTAGCTGTTGCACTGACATTCAGCGGTGGACTCGGCGCGCTGGCTGGGACAGTTGCGGGGCTAGTAGCACTGGCATCACTCTGGTTTCCTCCCGTATAGTTCGCAACGACAGTGAACGTGTAGGAAGTACCATTCGTTAAACCCGTGACGACACAGGAATTAGTTGATGTTGTACATGCCCCGCTAGGGGTGCCTGTAACAACGTACCCTTCGAGGCTACTTAGATCAGATAACGCTGGCGAGTCCCAGTTTACAAGCACTTGGGAATCGCCTGCAGACGCGTCTATATTTGTTGGCGGCGGATACTGGATAGTCTCTTCAAGTACGACTAGCCCTTTAGACCATGACTCCCCTAATGAAGTTCCTGATAGTCCCACTCTATAACTTCCTGCTAATGCGGGTGATATCTGCTCAGGGATAATCCATCCATAACTCTCGTTTGAGAGTGGTTGATTCGCATTAACAGTTATTATTTCTGAATTAACTTGCTCAAGAATTAGTCGAGCACAGAAGAAAGTTCCTTCATCCCAATCCCAATCGTCGAGTATCTTTAGCTTCCAATCTCCTGATGTGGATTTTCCATTAAATGCAGATAATGCTTCTCTAGGCCTCGATTCGCCGACGTATGGAGGTGTCCGGTCAGAGATGGACTCAGCGGCGGTATCAGTAAAGTAGGCTAAATTCCCAGAACAATCTTGATCCCCAGTACCGTAGTTATTGTGAGACCCACCGTTTCTCCTAGCGAGCAGAACTTCTGTGCCATCAGGATGGACAAGAGAAATATTTAGATCAGCTACGTATGTGTGATCAAATCGCAGTCCCAATTGGACACTCTCTATTGTCCCGCCCTCTTCTACAGATAAAGTCACTTCAGTAAGGTCATCTTGCCCACCGATATCTGGCATAGAGTACACACCCTCAACCTCCGCAAATGCTACGGACTGTGCTATCAGATTTGCTGTTTCTCCTGTTGGTCCATCCCAGTCCCATGATGTTTGGACAACATCTTCTGGGCCTGGAACTTCAATCTCACGCGGCAGGACAAATTCGAACGTTCGTGCTTCAACATTAAAAGTTGCGTAACTTCGAATAGTACTACCGGAGTTATCAGCTACTTCAGCAGTTAGCCGAAGAAGCCCAATAGTGTTTGTTTGGTGGGTTAAAGTTGCGCCAGTTCCTAGAGTGTTTCCGGAAACATCTTTCCATGTAACTGAGCTTGATACATCTGTTCCATCCGACCGCACGGCAACTGCAGTGATCTGGATTTGGTCATTTTGATAGATGGTTGATCCTTGTGTATGACCTGGGAATGTTATCGACCCTGATGTTGTTGCAAGTTCTACTGCAGCTTGAGCATCTAGTTCTCCACCGAAAGCCAAAATGCCGTTTAACACATTTGTAGGTCGAATAGAGTCACTAAGTATTGCTGATATTTCTTGCGGAGAGGCCCCCGGTTTCATTCCGAGGATCAATGCGGCTACACCAGCTACATGTGGACTTGCCATAGAAGTTCCATTTAGTGATGCGTAACAATCAGAGCCACTTGCTTGACCGCAGTACTGATGTGAGATTGTAGAGAGTATAGAGACTCCCGGAGCTGCTATATCAACATTACTGATTCCATAATTAGAAAAGCTAGCTAAATCTCCCGATGAATTTATTGCTGCGACACTTATTATGTTCGTGTTGTTATATGCAGCAGGATATGAAGGATCTGAGTCTATGTTGCGTCCGGAATTACCTGCAGCAGCTACGAATGTATGGCTTGCCTGGTTTGCTGACTCAATTGCATTGAAGAGGCTTGTGCTGTAGCCACCTCCACCCCATGAATTATTAGAGATTGGTGCTCCATTAGCTACAGCGTAATTTAGAGCAGCAATCGCATTATTAGTGAATCCATTACCTGAGGAATCTAAGAACCGTAAGGGCATGATCTTTATATTGTTTGCAACACCAGCAACGCCAATATTGTTATTTCTGATAGCCGCGATAGTTCCTGCGACATGTGTCCCGTGTCCGTTTCCATCTTCAGGTGAATTGTCGTTGAAGGCAAAATCCCACCCATTAATGTCATCGATATATCCATTCCCATCATCATCTATTCCATTCCCAGGAATCTCATCTTGGTTAGTCCAAATAACGGAAGATAAATCTGGATGGTTAATATCGACGCCAGAGTCTATTACAGCGACGACGACTTCACTAGCTGCAGATGAAATACTCCATGCTGTCGAAGCATTAATTCCATGGTCACCTATAAGTCCCCAGAGTTCGTCGATACGCGGGTCATTTGAAATATTGTCTGCTCTAATAACCTGGTCGAACTCCACAAAGTCTATTAGATCGGACGCAGAGAGGAAGTTTTTTGCATTGATGTTACCTTCAACGGTTTCTAGCAAATACATATTTGTATCAGGGAAGTGCTCAACTACCGTTGCACCTATTTCGCTAAGCAAATCATTTATCTCGCTAGTTGACGCGTCAGATGTGAATTTCGCTAACACTGCATACGGATTTGTTTGCAATTTTGGATATTTCTCCAACATTTCTGCGGCGTAGTTCCGTGCCCACTGACCCTCAGATTCGGTCAGCTGCATCGCCGTTTCCAAATCGACCTGAACTATCTGAGTTGTATCGACTGCTACGGCATATGGTGCAAAAAGCAATGAACTGACCATTGATGCAGCCGTAATCATGACTGCTAGTTTTAAAATTGCAGTTTTTCTCATATTTAATTCATCTTGTCGATACTCGTATATGGTCATCCTAACTTATTCTTTTTGATAAGGGGCATCGCCCTATAGGCCCCCTGTAATCCTTATATGATTATCTGATGGCCATCGATGCGGTACTTTTCGATCTTGACTACACACTTTTTGACTCTGAAGCCTCAGAGCGAGAAGCACTAAATATGACCCTTCTTGACAATGGAGTTACACCTACTGTCGAGGCAATCACGCTATATAAAGCAATTAACAAGAGCCTTTGGGAGATGCTTGAAAGAGAGGCTATAGATCTCGAATATCTTCGAGTTAATCGATTTGAACAATTATTAGAAGCACTTAATGAGAGCAAAGACCCTCAAGTTCTTGCAGATGGTTATACGACAAATTTAGGAAAATGTGGAAAGTTCTACCCTGAAGCAAGACCACTTCTGGAAAGATTACAAGGGGTAGTTAAATTGGCCATTGTCACGAATGGGGTCAGTAAAACGCAAAGGTTGCGGCTAGAAATACATGATTACGAACGGTACTTTGATGCCGTTGTTGTCTCAGGCGAGTTTGGTATACCAAAACCAAATCCCGCTATATTCAATGAGGCACTCGATCTACTCGGGCTCAGCAAAGGTGATAACGTCATCATGGTTGGAGATAGTCTTTCCTCTGATATGCATGGGGCAAGAAGTTCAGGCTTAATTTCATGTTGGCTTAATCCAGAGAATGACAGCAATAGCACGAATGTAAATGTTGATTACAAAATTCAGTCATTGAATGAACTAGTCGAAATTTTAAATATCGGCAACTGAAAGAT
>CABZWT010000056.1:0-7924 GCA_902529525.1 Actinomycetota bacterium | reverse complement strand
ACACGAACCAGAAACGCTACTCACGAGTCGTTGATATTGAAGAGATTCGTGACAACGATTACAACCTCAATATCCGCAGGTACGCAGACACGACACCGCCACCTGAACAATTCGACGTCAACGCCGTCGTCAACGGAGGCATACCCGTCTCAGAAGTCGAAGATGAATACATTCAAGAAACTCTGAATGGCATGGACGTCACCGTCGTCTTCACGAAGAAAGACGACGACTACTACGAATTCAATCCAAGCATCGAAACCAAAGATCAGATTGGTGAGGCGTTGGGTGATGTGGATCAGGCTGTGGTGGGCCAGTTTGAGCGTTGGTGGGATAAGTACCGTGTGTCGTTACGCGAGGTGGATGAGCAGGTGCGTGTTTCTGAGGAGCGTATGTGGGGGTTTTTGAAGGAATTGGGTTATGACTGAGACAATCCCAACAGACTGGGAAATGAGAACTATCGGCGATCTTATTGAGGAAAGCAGAATTCCCGCAACCATCAGTTCGCTTTCAAAACGCTTGACTGTTCGTTTGCACCTGAAGGGAGTAGAGCAAAGGCAGGATAGAGCTACAGATATTGATGGTACAACTAAGTATTTCGTTAGGAAATCAGGTCAATTTATTTATGGAAAACAAAATTTACATAAGGGAGCGATTGGTTTAGTCCCGCATTTATATGATGGATTCTTTTCGACTCAGGATATTCCATGTTTTGATTTTCACTCAGACTGTGATCCCAATTGGTTTCTGAACATATTTTCACAAAAGCATTTCTATGAAAGCTTGGAAAATATTGCTGCAGGCACTGGTTCTGTGAGAATTCACCCAAATGAATTATTTAAGGTGCCTATTCCTGTTCCTCCTCTTGTGGAGCAGAAAAAAATCGCTGACATCCTCACATCCGTCGATGACACCATTGAACACACTCAAGCGCAGGTCGTGAAGTTGCAGGATTTGAAAACAGCGACCATGAACGAGTTATTGACGAGGGGTATTGGGCATACGGAGTTCAGGGAGTCTGAGCTTGGTTTGATACCAACAGACTGGGAAATAAAAAAAGCTGGTGCTTTTCTTGAACAATCAAAAGCTTCTGGAAAAGAAGAGTTACCAATTTATTCAGTTTCAATTAAAGATGGACTGGTTCCAAGAAGTTCACAAGATCGGATAATACATTCGCAATTAAAGGACGAAAAGAATCTCTTTGTCTCCAAAGATCAATTCTGTTACAACATGATGCGCATGTGGCAGGGAGCATCAGGAATAGCTCCAGAGGATTGCCTTGTGAGTCCAGCGTATGTTGTTTGTGAAATCAACAGAAATCTAGTTAGTCCAAAATTTCTATCTTTCCTCTTCAAAATTGAATCAAGTCTTAGGAAATTCACAACCTATTCGACAGGAGTTGCAAGCGATAGGTGGAGGCTTTATTTTGATCAATTGCAAGTTATTAAATTTGCCTTACCTCCTCTTGGTGAGCAGAAGAAAATAGCTGATATTCTCACCTGGTTGGATGACCAGATAGAAAGCGTTGAGTTGAAGTTGGTGCAGTTGGAGTCGTTGAAGAAGTCATTGATGGGTGATTTGTTGACTGGCAGAGTCAGGGTTTCGGTGGATTGATGGCTGGTGACGAGTTCAACATAGTTGAGGGTCCAGCGCTGCAACAATTGCAGACACTGGGATGGGAATACATTGACGGCACCCAGCTAAGCCCTGAGGTATCTGATGAACGTGACTCACTCAAAGACGTGGTCTTACAGAAACGTTTCACTGAGAGTGTGCAACGGTTGAATCCATGGATCAGTGAAGAGAATCTACGCAAGGTCGTACGTGACGTGACTATGGGCCAGTACGCGAATCTGGTAGAGGCGAACCAGTCGATTTGGAACACGATCAACCAGTGCGTATCTGTCCAGCAGGACCTCGGTAAGGGCAACAGGGGCCAGACCGTACACATCATTGATTTCGACGACGTTGAGAACAATGATTTCTTGTGCGTGAACCAGTTCAAAGTATCAGGTCCCGTGCAGAACATTATTCCTGACATCATCTTGTTCGTGAATGGCCTACCCCTGGTGGTTATTGAATGTAAGTCACCACTTGTGACTGACCCTATTCAGTCTGGAATTAATCAGTTGATGCGCTATGCGAATCGTCGTAACCCGTCTGATGATGAGGGCGCTGAGAAACTGTTTCATTACAACCAGATGATGATTTCCATGGCGGCATACAAGGGTTCAATGGTGGGAACGATCACGTCCAATGTGGAACATTATCTTGAATGGAAAGACCCCCACCCACTCACCATTGATGAGTTGGGTGATGATCCGTCGTCTCAGCAGGTAATGATCGCGGGCTTGTTCACGAAAACGAACTTGTTAGATATTATTCAGAACTTCATCGTGTTCGAACCCGTGGATGGGCGCATAGTGAAGAAGATGGCTCGTTACCAGCAGTTCAGGGCCGTGCATAAAACCATTGAACGCATCAAAACAGGGGAAGGTCGTAAGGAACGCAGCGGTGTGATCTGGCATACGCAGGGATCTGGTAAGTCGCTGACGATGGTGTTCCTGACAATCAAGATGCGACGTGACCCTGACCTACGCGAATACAAACTGGTGTTTGTCACAGACCGCACCCAGTTGGATACCCAATTGACGACCACGTTCATGAACGCCCAGGAGGAAACGGTCCGCCACGCTGAATCAGTAGCGATGCTCAAAGACCTGTTATCCACGGACGCATCAGACATCGTGACAACCACAGTGCAGAAATTCCAAGAATCCGCTGACGAGTTCGAATTCCCCGTATTAAACGAGTCAGAGAAGATCATTGTGCTCGCTGACGAAGCGCACAGAACCCAGTACGGAACGTTAGGGGTTGCGATTAATACGGCGCTGCCGAACGCGCCAAAGATCGCGTTCACAGGCACACCTCTCATAAGGAGTGAGAAAACCACGAACGAGTTCGGAACCTACATTGACACCTACACGATTGAACAAGCTGTCAAAGACGGCTCAACCATCCAGATCCTCTACGAGGGAAGGGAACCTCAGGTACGTGTCACAGGAGATTCCCTCGATAGCCTCTTCGATGAATACTTTGCTGATAAAACACCTGAGGAACAGGAAGCCATCAAAGCCAAGTACGGAACGTCAAAAGCGATTCTTGAAGCCCCGCAACGAATACGCAGAATCTGCTTAGATATTCTCAAGCATTACCGTGCGTCGATCGAACCCAACGGGTTCAAAGCCATGATCGTCACCTCATCACGTCACGCTGCGATCCTGTATAAGGAAATGTTGGATGAACTTGGCTCTCCTGAATCAGCGGTCGTGATCTCAGGAGACCACAACGACGAGCAAAGATTCACCCAGCACACAAACCCAACAGACCACAAACAGCACATTGAAAACTTCAAGAAACCTCTAGGGGCAGGGGAGAACCAATCAAACCTTTCATTCCTGATCGTCAAGGACATGCTCCTCACAGGCTTCGACGCTCCTATCGCCCAGGTCATGTATCTCGATAGGAAACTCTCAGACCATAATCTCCTGCAGGCAATCGCCCGTGTGAACAGAACCAACGAGAACAAGTTCAGCGGATACATTGTCGACTATTACGGGCTCAGCGATTACCTCACAGAAGCCCTTGAAATGTTCTCCTCAGAAGACGTCGAGGGAGCATTAAAGGATTTGAAGGACGAAATACCAAAACTCAAAAACGCCCACACCCGTGTTCTAAAGCATTTCCCCAAAATGGATTTGAAAGATCACGAGTCGTGCATCCTGTCCTTAGATAATGAGGAACGACGCCAAGAGTTCCAAATAGATTTTCGAAAATTCTCCAAACAGATGGATATTGTTCTCCCTGACCCAGCTGCAGCCCCATTCATAAAAGACTTGACCTTATTAGGGAAGATTTCACATGGAGCCCGCAACCTCTATAGAGACGAGCAGCTCAACATTGCTGGTGTGGGGGAGAAGGTTAGAAAACTGATTGAAGAGCACGTGTACTCAACGGGAGTCGATCCTAAAATCGCTCCCGTTGATCTACTGGACGAGGAATACAAAGAAAAACTCAGCAGCCATAAAACAGATAAGGCTAAAGCCGCAGACATTGAACATGCGATCAGAAATCACATCCGCATAAATGAAGCGGACGACCCAGAATATTACAGAACGCTGTCGCAACGCCTCGAAGACATCATCAAAGAACACGAAGAACGCTGGGACCAGCTTTCCCTCTTTCTTCTTGAGTTCCGTGACACTATTGAAACCAAACGGCGAGAAAGCGCGCAAGAGCTTGGATTATCAGAAACAGAATATGCGTTCCATGGGATCCTGATCGCAGAACTCACAAAACTACAAGGCGAAGACAGCATCGATGAAGCAACCGTTGAGAAAGTCAAATCCGTTGTTCGTGAGCTTGTTGAGATGATGGATGAGGCTACAGAAATCGTGGACTTCTTCCAAAAGAACGACGAACAGCGAAGAATGAAGAAAGAAATCAAACGAGCCATCGTTGACCAGTTCCCCAAGAAACTAGTCAAACCAGTTACAGACGGTTTCATGGAGTTGGCAAGGGTTAAATTCCAATGACCACTCAATTCGCTCTACCTGTCGAAGTTGTTCGCACGAAACGAAAAAAGACCGCATCAATTGAAATAAAGGATGGACTCATCAGAGTCCTCGTCCCTAACTCATTGACAGACAAACGGGTCAACTCCCTATTACAGGAAAGAGCGTCTTGGATTAATAAGAAAATCCGCTTACAGGCTGAGATGCCACCGTACAGATCAAAAGAGTATGTGAACGGTGAAACATTCACATACCTCGGACGCAACTACCGCCTCAAACTCGTCAACACTGACACGACAACAACACGACTCAAAAGCGGATACCTAGAAGTCCCAGCACAAGGGGAGAGGGGCATACAAGCTTCACTCACTGACTGGTACACATCACACGCACTAGCAAAACTAAAAGAGAAAACAGGCCGCTACGCAAAAACACTCAATGTTGAACCCAGTTCCGTCACAGTTAAAGACTACAAATCCCGTTGGGGTTCATGCTCAACGTCAGGGGACATCACCTACAACTGGCGGATCATCATGGCCCCTCACAGAATTGTAGATTACGTCGTTATCCATGAGCTTTGCCATCTCGTGGAACACAATCACTCGGACAAGTATTGGAAACAGGTTGAATCTTTGGTTCCTGATTATCGCGAACGTCGAGCGTGGTTGAAGACCAACGCGAACACGTTAGCGATATAGAAACTGTAAGCGGTATCTGTTTTTGGGCATAGTATTCCCGTTGAATGATAGACAAGAGATACAGAGGGTATACGCGAGGAGCTTACAGCGATCGAGCGTATCCCAGAAGGGAATACACTCTCAGCGCTGTATACCAAGCTTTGGGTTCAAATGTATGAACCCAAAGTAATACTTCACTTCTGTTCCGTTGACCATTCCATGATGTGTCCTGGTCAACGGAACAAGTGACTGTAGTACGTACTTATTCCCGTTATACCCCTGTAGAGGGTGTCCCAAATATATAAAAGTCCTGTTCAGGGCGTTATAATGGGATAACCCTATTTGCACTTCGAAAAAGAAAATGCCTTCAATCCCTTACAATTTCACTCTCATTGAAGACTTTGCTGATGCTTCAAGGGACTTTAAGTACTTCTACAGGGACGTCTCAGGAGGGTGTCCTCCAAGTGATCTACTTGGAGGGGTAATGCGACGTCGAATACAAGAACCGCTGACAGAAACGACCTATGTTCGCGACACGCTTGGCATGCGTCGCCAATCAATGCGCGACAGGTGGAAAGAAATCGTGAAGCTCGCATCAGATAAGCCTGCAGCGCTCGGATTTATCAAAGTCGAAGGTGGCTTATCAGGGCTCGCTGAAGACATAGGAGCAGAACCAGAAACTCTATTTCGAAACCTTGTGAACTGGTCCCAAAGGGAATCACCACTAGTAAACGTCGGGCACATGAAAGAAGATGGTCTAAAGCCTCAAATTAGTCAAGTGCAGGTTCCTTTACTAACAGAATGGTTACTATTCGCTGCGTCAGCGCGAGCTTACAAGACTGGGAATATGAAGAATGCAGCGAGCTGGAGTCAGGTATACGAAATTGTTGAGCTATGTATTCCGATAGGATTTCCAGCTCCTCCTCATAACGAAATGTTGTATTGGAAAGATGCTGAGAAAATAATTAGGCAACTTAAGAAACAGTGAAGCCTATCTATACATAGATGAGGGGCGAATACCCCACCCCCTTAAGGGGAGGGGTCAGTCCATCAGCATGTCTAGCCGTGTTGCGTGGGGGACTGTTGGGCGCAACGCACGCACGTAATGGCGCCGCGTTGTCGCCACAGTCGAATGACCCAACAAGTCCGCTACTTGCTCCAAATGTAAGCCAGCATCCACCAGCAAACTCCCAGCAGTTCGACGTAAGTCGTACAAGGTAATATGAGGAACGTCAGCGTCCCTGCAACAGCTACGCAACGCCCTACGAGCGTTATGAAGATCTAACGGTCCACCAGACTCAGACGCAAACACTAGACCTTCCCAATCGCCAACACCTACCAAACTCATAGCACGGTGCTCTGTCAGGGCTTTGATGGTGAAGGCGGGAGCGTCAAGTGAACGAGAGCTCCTCGCCGTCTTAGGAACACCCAGATACGGACCATCAACGCCTGTGCGGAGGAACTGACGCACATGTATAACTGAATCGTCGACGTCGTTCCATGTCAATCCCATCGCTTCTCCTGGTCGTAAGCCAACACCAACCATGACTGCCCACAACGCATGCCAACGCCCACCCTTGGACACGTCCAACAGCTTTGAAACCTGCGCAGCCGTAAGTACAGTCCCATGCGAACCATTGGATCCACGGGGGAGAGCTGACAACATAACAGGATTCCATGACAGCAGGCGGTTCCGTGTCGCCCATTTGTATCCCTGATCCAACACGTTACGTTGCAGCTGCACGTAACGGAGCGAGAACCGTTCCAACTGGTTAGACAAGAACACTTCAACAGCGTCAACAGATAGCTCTGAAGCCACAATGGTTCCAAGGCTGGCCCGCACATGGCGGGCAGCCAACACAGATAACTCCATGGTCTTTGGAGAAAGGTCGCCACTATCAACCCTGCGTTGACGAGCCTGTAACCAGTTGTCTAACAGATCCGTAACCAGCAGAGTCCTACCATCTCCAATACCATGCTGGGTTTCATTGAAATACGCGAACGCTTCCTGCTTCGTTCTGAACGAACGTTGTAGCCTCCTACGCTTCCCGTCAATGGTGGGTGGTTGGGCAATAGCCACCACCCACCTCTTCTTCGCCTTGTCGTAGAACAGTGAACCTGCTCCGTATGTATTCCGCTTTTTCATCTTGTCTATCCTTCCGAGTAGCCATTTGGGTAGCCATTTGGAAGAAAGGCGTTACAGATTTACATTTTCCCTTATGTCTAGATACCCTAAAACTAGGGCCGATCGGGAGATCACTCAGTTGGCAAGCTTGCCTTGCAAGCCGAGTACCTGCATGACGCGCAGGGGGTCGGGGGTTCAAATCCCTCACGGCCCACCATATGAAAAAGTCAACAATTCGCATCGTCGCAGGAGTCACAGCCTTCATGATGATAGCTGCGCTCCTTATTCCGTTGTTCATATAGTCCGCAAAATTTGTGCTGTATCCAATTTAAGCTAGGTAAACTATGTCAAAGCGTTGGATAATCGCTAACGGAAATAAATACCTTCACGGATTTTCCTTAGCGTTTCTCTGTTGACAAAATAGAGAATGCAAAGATTGGAAGGACATCAAGCTGGTTTTTTTCGGTTCATTGTCGTCCTTCTTTTGCTTGCCTGCACACTAGTAGCCTGTGGTTCTTCTAAATCTGAATCAACGAAGTCAATAACCCTAG
>CABZWT010000055.1:0-7936 GCA_902529525.1 Actinomycetota bacterium | reverse complement strand
ATATAAAGAGAAAGATGGAAATCGGCTGTTACCAAGGTCTTCGCCATAGACGAGGACTACCTGTAAGAGGACAGCGTACTCATACAAATGCCCGGACACGAAAAGGTCCTAAAAAGACAGTTGCTGGTAAGAAAAAGGTACTTAAATAATTATGGCTGACTCAAATACTGGTGCTCGTAGATCAAGAAAGCGTGAACGCAAAAATGTCGTTCACGGGGTCGCCCACATAAAGAGCTCCTTCAATAACACTATCGTTTCTATTAGTGACCAGCAGGGGAATATTCTAGCTTGGTCATCTGCTGGGAATGTCGGGTTCAAAGGATCCCGTAAAAGCACTCCATTTGCTGCACAACTTGCCGCAGAGCAATGTGCTCGAAAGGCAATGGAGCACGGTGTAAAGAAAGTCGATGTGCAGGTAAAGGGGCCCGGCTCAGGAAGAGAGACTGCTATTCGCTCACTTCAGACAGCTGGCATTGAAGTAACAGGAATAAAAGATGTTACTCCTCTCCCGCATAACGGTTGCCGTTTAGTAAAGCGTCGGAGGGTCTGATATGTCTCGTTACACAGGTCCCAAAGCTCGTGTTTCTCGGCGTCTAGGTATGAACGTATGGGGCACAAAAGGCGAAACAGCTGCTCTTGAAAAACGCCCCTACCCACCGGGTGAACATGGACGAACTCGACGAAGAGGTAATTCATCAGAGTATCTGTTGCAACTACAAGAAAAACAGAAAGCCCGATTTACTTATGGGTTAACTGAGCGCCAATTTCGTAACATATTTAAGGAAGCAAGCCGAAGAGAAGGCGTTACTGGTGACAATATGTTGCGCTACCTTGAACTTCGACTTGACAATTTCGTTTACCGTGCTGGATGGGCTTCTACTCGCCCCCAAGCTAGACAATTCGTGAACCACGGACATCTTCGCGTTAACGGCCAGAGAGTCGATATTCCTAGCTACCGGCTTCGTAAAGATGATCAAGTTACTCTTAAAGACAAAGCACGTGAAATGGTCCTTGTTCAATGGAATAAGGACGTTTTGGATCGAAATCCTCCGCCATGGATGGATATGATTGAAGATGGCTTTGGAGCTCTTGTTCGAGAACTTCCAGTCCGAGAACAGATAGATGTCCCTATACGTGAACAGCTCATTGTTGAGCTTTATAGCAAGTAACCCAAAATAATTTAAAAAAATATATAACGTCCCAGAGGTGAAAATCATGCTTGTGATTCAAAGACCAAAAATAGAATCCATTAACGAAGAGGAAGAGAATAAACAAAAATTCTCGGTGTCTCCACTGGAGCCCGGATTCGGACATACGCTCGGTAACTCGCTGCGCCGAACACTCCTTTCCTCAATACCAGGTGCTGCCATCACTCAAGTCAATTTTGATGATGCAATACATGAATTTGATGTAATAGATGGGGTTTATGAAGATGTAACGGACATTCTTCTTAATCTTAAAGACGTCGTTGTTCGGCTTGATAGTGATGAGCCTGCTGTTCTTCGTCTAGATGCACAAGGCCCAGGTGAAGTTACAGCCGGCCAATTTAGTCAGACTGCGGACGTTGAAGTTCTCTCAGAAGATTTAGTGGTTGCGACGCTTAGTCAAAATGGCCGAATCGGTATGGAAGTAACTATTGAAAAAGGCCGTGGCTACCTAACCGCTGAAGGGAATAAAGTGTCGACCACTGTAGGGCAAATACCAGTAGATTCTATATTCTCACCAGTTCGGAGAGTTAGTTTTGAAGTTGAACCGACTCGTGTAGAGCAATCCACCGATTTTGATCGGTTAACTCTTGAAATAGAGACCGACGGTTCAATGTCTCCTAGAGAAGCCCTTGCGTCAGCAGGAGGGACACTCCGAAACCTAATTCAGCTAGTTGAAGAAATGAGTGAGGAGCCTCAGAGTCTCGAACTCACCGAAGTAGTTACTGGCACAGCCGGATCTCCTGATCTAGAACTTGGTATCGAAGATCTAGAACTCTCTGAACGGCCAAACAATTGTCTCAAGAGAGCCCAAATTCATACCATTGGTGAGCTTATTCTGAAATCAGAAGCTGACTTACTATCAATCACAAACTTTGGACAGAAGTCTCTTGATGAAATCATTGAGAAACTCGATGAGCGCGGACACCAACTCGCTCTTAAAGATTAGGAATACCGATGGTTGGAAAGCCAAGAAAAGGTCGTCGATTTGGTGGGAGCTCTGCTCACCAAAAAGCAATGATGGGCAACCTAGTTGCCTCACTCATAGCTGCTGAAGCAATTGTGACAACCGAGGCTAAGGCTAAGGCGATGCGTCCAGTCGCTGAGAAAATAATTACGAAAGCTAAGAAAGGTGGACTTCATAACCACCGACAAATTATAGCTTTTTTAAGGGATCAAGAGATAGCAGACAAGTTGATGGAAGATGTCGGACCTCGGTATGCTGACCGCCCAGGTGGCTATACAAGGATTCTTAAAGTAGGTCCTCGGTATGGCGATAACGCCCCTATGGCTCGAATCGAGCTTGTCTAAATATCAAAGTATCTCGGGCAATGATCCGGCCTAATGCTCCATCGGTTGCCCCTCCTCCCGAAGGGCAAATAAGATACAAACTGACTGTCTCCTATGACGGAACAACTTTCCATGGTTTTGCGAAAAACCCTGATGTGGAAACTGTTGAAGGACTCTTGATTGAGGCATTACAAAAGGTACTTGGGAAAGCTCCAGCACTAACCTGTGCTGGAAGGACTGATGCAGGTGTTCATGCTAAAGCTCAGATAGTTTCCTTTGACTCAGTCCCATTTGAAATAAACAGAGTACAAAAAGCACTAAATGCTCTCTGCCATCCGTTTGTTGTAATTAATTCCATCGAAGAAACTACGGATGATTTTAATGCTAGATTTTCAGCAAAAAACAGGACTTACCGTTATCAAATCCTCAATCAAGCTCACCCAGACCCATTCCTTTCTCGATATGCATGGCATGTATATTCGCCGATTTCTATAGAAAAGATGAGTACTGCAGGACAGGAGCTTCTTGGAGAACACGACTTTAGTTCATTCTGTCGGAAAAATATTATGGAAATTGATGGGCAAAAAGTATCCGCTTCGCTTATTAGAGAAATCAAAACGTTGCGTTGGGAGGTGCCTGACAAGAATCTCATTGAACTCTGGGTAACTGCAAATGCATTTTGCCATCAAATGGTCCGTTCAATAACTGGAACCCTAGTAGATATAGGAGTAGGAAAAATCGACGAATTTTCAATGTTGGAAATCCTGAATTCACGTGATCGAAACATGGCCGGACAAGTTGCCCCTCCTCATGGATTGACCCTATGGAATGTGAACTATTAATTATCTAAGAAAATTCTTCATTACATGCCCTCTGACGGTTGTCTCATGAAGCCAATAACCGTATCGTAGAAAGGTGCCAAGTTCCATGAAGTACTTGGGTAATCTTGGTAATAGACTGAAAGTAACATGACCACATATAGTCCTAAAAAATCTGACATAGAGCGAACATGGCATCTTATTGATGCTGATGGTCTCATTCTTGGCCGCATGGCTTCGGAAATCGCCAAACTTCTCCGCGGAAAGCATAAGCCCACATATTCACCACATATGGATATGGGAGACCATGTTATTATCGTCAATGCAGACAAAGTGGTCTTAAGTCGCGATAAAGCAAATAAAAAAATCGTATACCGGCACTCAGGGTTTCCAGGGGGAATTAAATCACGTTCCTATGCAAATTTTTTGCAGGAGAACCCCACCGATGCTGTTCGTCAAACAATTCGAGGTATGCTGCCCAAAAATAGACTTGGAAGACAGCAACTAAAAAAGCTTCAGGTCTATGCGGGAGCTGAACACCCACATAGTGCACAAAAACCTGAACCTATGGAACTAGCCCAAGCTAAATCTAGAGAATCTTAAGGAAATTATGACTGTCCATATTGCACACACAACTGGTCGAAGAAAACGGGCAGTAGCACGTGTCCGCGTTCGAATTGGTACCGGAACGATCACTGTTAATAGTAGATCCATAGAAGATTTCTTTCCATCTGATACTCATCGAATGATAATTACGGAACCACTTAGAAACACAAAAACTGAAACTGCATATGATATTGACGCAACGATTCATGGTGGAGGATCAAGTGGTCAAGCTGGAGCTTTAAGATTAGGGATTGCTCGAGCTCTAGTCGATATCGACGGTGATTTCAGAGAAGGATTAAAGAAGTCAGGCTTTCTTACCCGAGACTCTCGAAAGAAGGAGTCAAAGAAATACGGACTTAAGAAGGCCCGTAAAGCTCCTCAGTTCTCCAAGCGTTAAATACCTTTCCCTTCTCAGGGAATTATGATTAGTAGAGTCCGCCAGATAACTTGTGAAAGTAAGGTCTGTATGGGAACTCAATTAAGATTTTTTGGTCAGAATGTCTCTTAAGTTTGGTACAGATGGGGTTCGTGGTCGAGCTTTCGTGGACCTCAGGCCGGAATGGGTAACCAATCTTGCTATTTCTGCTTCAGGTGTTCTCCAATCAGACACAGTTGTCATTGGTAGCGATGGTCGTGCAAGCGGGAAAGACTTTGTGAATGCATTGCGAACAGGATTTAACTCTAAGGGGATATCAGTTTGGTACATGGGAACTGTTCCTACGCCGGCCCTTGCTCATGCTGCCGCAACTCATGGAATTGCAGCGGCAATGGTCTCAGCGTCCCACAATCGTTCACAAGACAATGGAATCAAATTACTTTCTGCCGGTGGTAAGAAATTAACTGATCACGCTCAAAGAGAGATAGAAGCAATTCTGGAATCTGATGATTTCCCTAATCTCACACAGGGATCTGACTATGTTGAGCCTAGTCATAGCCATCTCGCTAATGATTGGGTCTCCACTCTTCAAGAGAGTATTAAAGATAGAAGCCTAAGCGGGATCTCACTTGTTGTGGATTGTGCCAATGGAGCAGCATCAGCCTTCGCCGCACGTACTCTCAGAGAATTGGGGGCAAGAGTGACCAGCATTCATGATGTTCCAGATGGAAATAATATCAACGAAGACTGTGGCTCAACGAATCTTGCATCTCTTCAAACAGCAGTTAGAGACAATAACGCTGATCTAGGATTGGCATTTGACGGAGATGCCGATCGGGTACTGGCCGTAGATCAACAAGGTCGGGTTATCGATGGAGACTTTATGATCGCTATATGTGCTGAAGACTTGAAGAGTCGCGAAGCTCTTAATGGCAACACTGCAGTCGTAACTGTAATGACTAATCTAGGATTCCATCTTGCAATGAAAGAAAAGCAGATACATGTGCATCAAACACCAGTTGGTGATCGACAAGTTCTAGCTGCATTGGAGGAGAATGATTGGTCGCTTGGTGGAGAACAGTCAGGCCATATAATCTTTAGCGACCTTTCTACTACTGGAGACGGACTATTAACAGGAATACAACTTCTTGATATCATTGGCCGATCAGACAAACCACTGAATGAACTTGCTGATTCAGCGATGGTCAGATACCCACAGGTCTTAAAACAAGTCAACTTGTCCACAACAACCGTAGATATTGAAAGTTCGTTAGCTGAAGATATAGCTAATGCTGAAATAGAGCTGGGAGATAGTGGCAGAGTCCTCGTAAGGAGATCAGGAACTGAACCAGTTTTAAGAATTATGGTTGAATCTTTAAAAGACGAAATAGCCGAATCTACCGCAAATAAGCTGGTTTTAGCTGCAGAATCCTATTTAGCGGTATCTTAATCAGGCCAAATCACTCTCTTTAGAGAGTTGAGCCTTAACTAAGTCTCTAGAATAAATGTATGTGTGGAATTATCGCTATTATTCGAAGGTCAGCGCAGCGCGAAGCCCCTACTGCAACGCGGGTGAGAAAGTTAATCGATTCCATTCCTGATGTCACACCGGAAGATCTTCAAGGTATCCATCTACTAATTGAATCTCTTATATTGCTAGAAAATGAAACTTCTGGGGTGCCAGGAACAATCTCCTTATTAGATGACTCCAAATTGCTCACACTACTCATCGAAAAGTGCAAAATAATCGAAACCTCCATTACTAATCTTGAAAGAACTCTCGATCAGGCTAATTCTGATCTTCAAGATATTGAAAAGATCAACGCCTGTATCATTCAGGCAAAAGATCTGATTTGGTCGCTTCGTAATGACCGTGTCAGGCTAATTAACTCTGTTCGTGAACTATGCCAAGACAAGAGAGAAAGAGGGTTAGTCGAAACCTTTACATCAATTCATGAAGCTCTTTCCGCCCTCGATAGCTTAGAAGTTCGGGGAAGAGACTCAGCTGGTCTACATGTAATGATCCAAGATCATGCCTTAGACCTAAACGACCCAACGCTCTTATCAGAAATTACAGATCGCTCATCTGATAATGAATTTAAATCTGGTTCAATTCGAGTAGTTGATGGACAAATAAGTTTTGTCTACAAAACAGCCTCAGAAATAGGTCAGCTCGGCGACAATACTCTGGTGTTACGAAAAGCAATCATGTCGGATAAATTACTCCATCGTGCACTGGCAAGCAGCCAGGCACCGGCTGTTGTTATTGGGCATACTAGATGGGCAAGTATCGGAATTATTTCTGAACCGAATGCTCATCCTCTGAATTCAGAACAAGAAGGCCAGGGTGAAATGCCCTACGTTGTGGCAGCTATAAACGGCGATGTTGATAACTTCGCTGACCTAAAAGAAATAGAAGACCTTATGATCTCACCTTCTGTTACTTCAGATTCTAAAGTAATGCCGACTTTAATGGCTCAGAACCTCAGCAAGGAAGAAAGCGATATGTCACTAGTTGCTGAAGCATTTAGAGAGACTGTTCGATCTCTTCAAGGCTCAGTTGCGGTTGTCGCCAATGCAGCTTCAGATCCTGAGAATCTCCACCTAGCTCTTCGGGGTAGCGGGCAAGGGTTATATGTCGGTTTAGCTGAAGATGCTTACATTGTTGCTAGTGAGCCCTATGGATTTATTGAAAGAACACAGAAATACTTACGATTGAATGGGGAATCAGCAGATAACGGAAGTACGAGCTCTGAACCTGGTGAAATTATTTCTTTGTCAAAGAGCGACGCCGGAACAATCGAAGGAATCAGTCGAACATCATATGATGGGAAACCGCTTCCAGTAAAGGAAGAGGAAATTGAGACAGCAGGTATTACTTCCAGAGATATTGACCGGAGAAGTTACCCCCATTTTTTATTAAAGGAAATAACTGAGGCCCCTGACTCATTCCAAAAAACTCTCAGAGGAAAAATAATTGATCTCGAAGGAAATCTTAGTGTCAGATTAGAAGAGAGCACTTTCCCGAGCAATCTCAAAAAGAAGTTTCAAAATGGAGAGTTCAAAGAGATTTTTGTTATCGGGCAGGGAACTGCAGCAGTCGCTGGTAATAGCTTGGCTGCATTCCTAAACGAGGAAATAGATATTCGAGTTGAATCTCTTCCGTCAACAGAATTATCTGGATTCCGACTACGTCCGGATATGACGAATACTTTTGTCGTTGCAATTAGTCAATCCGGAACGACCACCGACACTAACCGGACAGTAGATCTTGTCCGCGCCCGAGGAGGGACAGTTGTGTCGATAGTTAACCGTCGAGATTCAGAACTAACAAAAAAATCTGACGGCGTCCTCTACACCTCCGATGGGAGAGATATAGAGATGAGCGTTGCTTCGACTAAAGCCTTCTATTCACAAATAGCTGCCGGGTTTCTTTTGGGGATTGCGATTTCAGAATCGGTAGCTAGCTCCACAAGTAAAGCAAGCACCAACGAAAGAACAAATACTTTACTTCTTGGACTTAAAGAGCTTCCTAACCTGATGAGGGAAGTGCTTTCAGAGCAGGAAAAGATATCCGAGATCGCAACTGAGCTAGCACCTGCGAAAAAATATTGGGCCATAGTTGGAAATGGTTTGAACAT
>CABZWT010000054.1:0-8171 GCA_902529525.1 Actinomycetota bacterium | reverse complement strand
TATTGAAAGCTTCAGCTATCAGTTCGTATGAGCGAAGTCGTTGACTATGGCTATAGCAGATAGTCACCAGAAGCAATTCTTCAGCGTCGTAAGTGTCCGCTATTGCGCAAAGTTGATCTTTGACACGCTCTGGGGTGCCAATCACCATAGGTCGACTAGGGGAGTGGAAACGTAGATCGTTTAATTCTTCATTCACATCTTTAATATTGCTTGTGTCTGGTATCGGTCCACGAAGCCCGGAGGACCTCCAAAATTCAAGGCTTGACAGCATCTGTTGCGCCTCATCTTCACTGTCAGCGCACAAAACACTGACACCAACACTGACAGATGGATCCGGATGTTCTTCAGAAGGGGAGTAGTGGCTCCGATAAAGGTCACAGACAGGCGCTCCATTGCCGTTAATGAAATGTGCCCAGCTCAAAGGAAGTCCACAGTGTGCAGCGACACTTGCAGACCCATCGCTAGACGCTAGTAGCCACATTTCGGGAGCTGAAGGAGTAGTTGGCAACGCCTCAACGCCAGACAAAGGGCCCGTCTGAATTGCTTTTCCGCTTAGTAGTTGCCTCAATGCTAAAATAGACTCGAGATAATTCTCGGACCCAGAAGCGCTTCCAGTCGACTGAAAAGCGTATGCGGTCCTAGAATCAGATCCGGGAGCTCGACCCAGCCCAAGGTCGATTCTGTTCGGATGTAGGGCTTCTAGAACCTTAAAATTCTCGGCCACTTTCAAAGGGGAATAGTGACTTAACATCACGCCACCGGAGCCTACACGAATAGTTTTGGTGTTCTCAGCTATGTGACCTATTAAGATCTCAGGGCTCGAACCAGCTAACCCGTGCATTCCGTGGTGTTCTGCGACCCAATACCGGTAATACCCTAAATCATCAGCGAACTTAGCTAAGTCAATAGAGTTTCGTAAAGCCTGTGACGGGGTAGTGCCTTCGGGCACTGGACTTTGATCTAATACGGAAAGACGCACAGTACATAGTCTCATTAATGCTTGATGAAGTCACATCACGAATGAAAAGTCATATAGGCTCCCTATGTTAGAGATACGCCCAGAACTACTGTGAGATATGGCAATAAAACTAAACAAGATTTACCAAGAGGACTGCCTTAGAACCTTAAAGAGGATGGATGATCAATCCATTGATTTAGTTGTGACGTCACCTCCATACAACATGAACTGGCGAATACACGGAACCGATGACAAGGTCGACCCAGGTAGATATGGATCTCGCCAAGTCACACCAGAAATGTCCACAAAGTACGTAAATGAGAAAGGAGAGGTCACCTTTGCTGACAATATGCCATGGGAAGAATACAACGTCTTTCATTCCCAAGTTTTGTCGGAACTTCTTCGAGTAAGTGACTTAGTTTTTTACAACATTCAAATCGTTACAGGAAGTAAGCGTTCTCTGTTCAAGATGATCGGCGATTTTCACACGTACCTTAAAGACATCATTATCTGGGATAAAGGACATGCTGAGCCAGCTAGGCAGAAAAATGTAATGAATTCTCGATATGAGTTTGTTCTAGTCTTTGAGAATGACTACCCGAAATCAAGGATGTTCCGTAATAGTGGGAACTTTGATAGAGGGGAGTTGGATGATCTATGGACCATCCCGAGAGAACGTTCCTTTACAACTTCTAACGCTGCGATTTTCCCCAAAACACTTGTTGCAAAAATATTGAATAATTTTAGTCAATTTGGCGATTCTGTGTACGATCCATTCATGGGCACAGGCACAACCGCTGTTGTTGCTTGCTGCATGGGGAGGAAATATCTAGGTAGTGAAATTTCTAAAGAATACGTGAACATATGCGAGCAAAGACTTCTAGACGAGTCTAAAGGCCTTATACCAATGCTGTCAGATGGCTCTGTTAATAAGCAATCAGATTTCTATCAAATGCAAATGGCTAAAGGTCTTACACAAGAAGAGGTATCTTCCGAAGCCCAACAACTCAACTGCGATCACTTTCTAGGGTCATTGGGTTTGACAGCCAAATTCTCAACTGTCAATAAGGAAAAATTAGAATCTGAAGTCCGAAAGAAAGTAGAGAAAAAAGGATGGAGTAATATCCTGACAATAGACCAGATTGAAAAAGAGTTTGAAAAGATCCGCGGTAAATGGATACCTTGTGATCGGCCTGATTCTCTGACCAGTGATGGGGCTGCTGGGAGTTTTCTGGAAGATTTACTAGGAATTCCAGACAACTCTAGAAAGGGGCCAGATCATGGTGGTTGGGAAATTAAGTCAAGAAGTGCTCTTACCACAGCGGCTGGTTCGTTAGGATCGCTGAGTCCTAGTCATCCTTTCTTAAGTAATAATTGGATGCGCGATCAGTGGGGAAAGCCATCTGATAAATATCCAAATGTTAATGTACTGAATGCGTCTCTACTGGTCGACCGTCCAAGAAATGTCTATGGCAGATACTCGATGTCTTTGAAACTAGCGGATAGCGAAAAGAGAATGTACCTAGTCGTCGAAGATAGCCATACAGGTCTAACCGATCAACAAATCTATTTTGATTACTCCGCTATTCGAGATTCCGTTGTCAAGCTCCACAATACACTTTTCGTTAAATACAGATCGATTACCGATGATGACTTAACTAGTCCAGGCAGGGGGGCACCAAAGTTCTCTTATGATGAAGCTGTTATCTATATGGGCTTTGATTTTGACAAATTCATGGATTTACTCCGTAGGGGGAAAATACAATTCGACCTAAGGTTTGGAACAAGATCAGACGGGAGTGGTGGAGGGAAATCAAAGAATAGAGGTAATGCTTTCCGCTTAATAACAACTCCAAAATCTGTCATTGATGATTACAGCAAACTTTACAGCTACTACAAGTATCTTCGATAACGTTTCAAACTTTCATTAATTTGCTTTGGAGAATAAGGTGTTGTTGTAATTTCTACTTTTAGAAATCCTATTGGAGGTAAATTAAATGAAACCGAAACTGCTACATGCCTGGGTAAGCAATCGAGCAAGTGACCTAAGAATGATGGTACTTGTCTATACGGCAGCAACAATTGGAACGCTATTTATCATTCGAGATGCATCTAGCTTTGGTAGCGAAATGCAGTTTGCAATTGCAGCAGCCATTATCTCATTCGGTGTTAATGCAATTGTATGGTTTGACGGAGCTATCGCTGATATAGGAGCGAGTACATCATCAATGGATGAAGATCTTGCTAGCTCTGAGATGGGTAAGAACTTTAAGAAAGCTCCGTTCATTATGTTTCGTCTTATGGCTTTATCAATAGTAGTCGTCAACTCAGTGGCACAGGTAATAGCGCTTTACGCCTAAATAGATGGTCGATAAGCCCACAGAGGGCAGCGGTGCAAATTATATCGAAACGCCGGAAATACACGTTATGTAAAGTAAATATGTAACTTCCCCCTATAATTACTGATTAGTTCGACTAAACACTCCGTTCTTGTTAACTTTATTTTCAGTAATTATTTACTTCAAGGTCATTTTGTATTTAATTAGACATAGGAGAAGGAGCTAACGTGCTTGGCGATAAATGGATAACTGATCGAACACCAACTGAAAAATTTCCACACTATACGAGAGCAAATGGTGCTGATGTTTTGGCAGATCCTGTAACTCCACTTGGATGGACTTGGTCGTGGGAATCTGGTGTTGTTTTAGGGTGTCGTGATGGGTTTGTTTCCTACGGCGTTTTCGATGCTGACGAATATGGTGACCCACCAGAATCATTTGGCTTATTTGGTGGATATTTTTACAATTGCCTGACTCAGGCAAGGATGATGGGAGTTCGTCAACCTGGAGCAACGCCAGAAATGGTGGACGATGCCTATTTTGATGCTCACCCAGATGTGCCTCCTTATGTTGCTGAAGAATGGCACGAAAGTGAAGTCCACTCCCAACGCCTTGAGAAGAACGCTGAATATCTACTCGGTACTGATTCTCATCCCCCTATCGAGGAATTGAAGGTCCTCGCTCAGGAACTTAGAGATAGTAGACCTGATCTTACCTCTCTTAGTTTGTCTGAGCTTGTTGCCCGGGCACGTGAAATGCAGTATCCCACGAGGCAGATTTTCGATCAACATGTGATGGCATCGTTAGCAGCTTCGAATGGGCCTGCTATTTTAACTGGTATTCTTGCCGAGGTTGGACGCGAAGCAGACGTAGTCAAACTGGTGACTGGTATAGGTAATGTAGATTCAGCTGAGATTGGCAGAGAACTCTGGAATTTATCTCGACTAATTCGTAACTCGGAAACTATGAGCGCTCATTTTGATGAAGCATCTCCAAATATAGATACTGACCATCTAACTGATGAGTTTATGGACAGCTTAGAGGTCTTCCTTCATCGCCATGGTTCTCGGGGGCCAAATGAGTGGGACCCAGGTTCAGACACATACGAATCTAACCTGTCACTTACCTTTAGTCAGCTTGATCTAATCCGCAAACAAGATGATTCTGCTGATCCTCTTCTTGCGTTTGAGCGAAACGCTTTAGAAAGGGAACGTCTTAGAGCAGAATTTCAAGAAATGTTTGCTGAGAACGAAGAGGCCTCAGGAATGTTCTCAGTTGGTATGAAAGCTGGTGAATTGTGGATGGCTCTTCGTGAACGAAATAAATGCAGTGCAGTAAAACCAATTCATGAAGTCCGTATGTGTTTCAACGAAATTGCTGATCGGATGGTTGTAGAGGGCCATCTTGATAACAGGAAACAAATCTACATGCTTTTGGAGGAAGAGGTCGATGGATTTATCAGTGACCCAGCTTCGTATACTGATCTTCTTCGCGAGAGAGAGGCCGACTACAAGCTCCTGTTTGATTTGGACCCTCCATTTATCGTGAACACTGTTTGTCCACCTCTCAGTGAATGGCCGAAGAAGTCTGACTTGAGCTACTCCCCCGTTGCTGTCGGCGAGATAATGCAGGGAAATGCGTGTTCGCCGGGAACATACACAGGGAAAGCTAGGGTCATTCTTGATGCTAGTGATCCTAGCGCTCTTGAACCTGGTGAAATTTTGGTTACATTCAACACCGACCCCGCCTGGACACCTCTATTTCTAGCAGCTGGTGCGGTAGTTGTTGATTTGGGGGCTGTTGCAAGCCATGCAAGCATCGTTAGCCGTGAACTTGGTATCCCATGTGTTGCGTCGGCAACTGATGCGAGTAAGCGAATCCCTGACGGTGCCACAATAACAGTTGACGGAGCAGAAGGAACTGTAACTATCCTTGAGCTTCCATAGGCGGAGGTTTGCCGAGCAAATCTGAGGCGGAAACCAAGCCTGATAAGAGAATACGGGGATTAGTATTCGCTGCTCTTCTTGCAGGATTTATAGGTGGTTGGGATGCTTCATCATCATTTTTTGTATTCCCAGACATCAAAGAGACCATTGCGAATGGAGATGCTGCAAATGCTTCTTGGGTTCTATCGACTCCTAATATCGTTGGCGCTGCTCTTTTATTGCAGTCCGGACGACTAACTGATAAGTATGGCCCTGAGCGCCTTTATAGATTCGGAGTCATCTTTTATACATTTGGCGTCCTTCTTTGCACGATCGCTCCTACTTTGTGGACTCTCGTTGGAGCAAGGGTAATTTCTTCCTCAGGACAAGCTGTAATGGGGCCCGCTGCCATAGCTGTAGTCTTGCGGAATACCCCAGTCGGCAATCGAAGTGAAGCTGTAGGTAGATGGGGGTTCTACACAGCTGTTGCTGGAGCCCTCTCCCCCATCGCCATATCTCAATTAATCGATACTTTTTCTTGGAGGGCATTATTTGCGCTTCAAATACCGTTAGGCCTTTTTGTTGGATACCTGTTATATAAATACGGATCGAAACAAGCAGAAAAAGCAGATTCAAATGTTGCTTTAAGGCCACTTGATGTATTTCTAACAGTCGCTGGGTTAACAACACTTATTTTACCTATCGTAAAAGCAGACTCTTGGGGATGGACATCTCTGAAAACTGTTACATTTTTCGTTATTTCGCTTATGTTAATTTGTGCTTTGTTGTTTCGTTCCGATTCATCTCCATCTTCGCCACTTCAACTCCAGCTTTTTTCCAACAAAGGATTTCTATTATCTTCAATAATGTCGATAACCGCCGGAGTGGCATTCTATGCACATTGGCTAGGGATGATTCTGTTCCTAACTGAGATTTGGGAGTACAGCCTAGTGAAAGCAGGTTTACTTTTAACGATCATGCCCGGAACCATGAGCTTACTCTCTATCTATGCTGGGAAAATTGCTGACAGATACGGAGAACGATGGGTCATGATTCCTGGAATTTTGGTCTATACAGCTTTGTATGGTCTTTTCTGGTTATTTTGTGGCACCTCAGAAAATGTACTGCTTCTAATTTTGGCTCTTGTTGGCTCTGGAATAGGTATGGCTGGTGTTTGGCCGACACTTACTTCTCTTGGTGTTCAAGGAATCGAGGAGAATTCTATCGGTAGCGCAACCGCTATTATTCACACGTTTCAAAGGATCGGAGGAGCATTTGGGATTGCTATCGTTCTTGCAGTCGTCGGCGAAGCAAGTGGCGTAGGAAGTCTCAACGCTCATCGAGATGGCGTATTAGTAATAGCTATAGGTGGCTTAGCTACCTTAGTTTGCAGTGTCTTTCTATCAAGAAGAAATTCTGTACTAGATTCTAAAAGCGCTGCAAGATTTCTTGCGTAACTGTGGCAAGGTGCATCCCACTTTTAGAATAAATAGCACCAGTTGCTAAGCCACGATTTCCCATGTGCGTAACTCCAACATGATGATGGAATTGCCAGTCATATGGGTTTGATTTCTGATGAAACCAAACTGCGTGGTCTAGGCTGGCTCCGAAAAAATTTGGAGCTTCATCGTTATCCCAATTCCCGTCAAATTCAGGGTGAAGTCGAGCTGCTGCGTCGAATGGTGCATCGTCACTAGCATAAACTAAACCGAGTTCATATGAGCTTTGGTCATGTTCTGTGTCTCCATTTAAACGAATCCAAACACCATGTCCAGAGGAAAGGGTCCCCTCAGGAACGACCTTTCTTTCCATAATGTTCGACCAATTATCGGATGTTAGGTCCTCTGGAAGTGGTAGGTCATTTGGGAGTGATCTTTCTTGAATCTTTGGCCCATCTTCATGTATTTGGAATGATGCCGAAAGATTCAATATGGCTCCTGGTGATTGGAGCGCTACAACTCTACGAGTAACGAAGGATTTCCCATCGCGTAACCTATCTACTTCAAGATCTATAACTTCGTCGCTAGATCCTCCACGAATAAAGTAGGCATGAATTGAGTGAACATGATATTTCGGATCTACTGTCTGTTTGGCTGCATTAAGCGCTTGTGCCACGACCTGCCCTCCGTATACTCTCCCCCAGTTGTATTTGGGACTTCGAGCTGAGAAACGGTTATCGTCAATTTTGGTAAGAGTGATCAGCTCATTAAAAGTGTCGATTGAGTTGGGGGAATTCACTTGTCGATCATACTCTGATTTACGCTTGATTAGCTAAGGGACTAAAGTTTTGAAATGGAGAAATCATTTATAGTAACTGGAGTGGCCAGCGGTCTTGGTTCCTGTATCGCTAAGTCTTTGAGGGCAAATGGCTCAAAAGTCATAGGGATCGATTGGAAAGGTAAACCTGATATCCAAGCTGACCTTTCAAAAGAAGATGAAGTTATAGGTGCAATGGAACAAGCATTTTCAATGTGCCCGAATCCGAGCGGTGTCGTTTCCAATGCAGGCCTCAGCCCCGTGCATGAGAATAAGAGAGAAATCATTGAGGTCAATTGGTTTGCTGCAAAAATGGTGCTCGAATTAAGTCTGGAATATTTGGCTACTAGCGAAGGTTCATCTGCTGTTGGTATTGCTTCAATTGGGGCAGCCCTCGGAGGAGATCCTGAGCTGGAGGGGTATCTCCACTCAGAAGATAGAGCAGCTATAGAAAACTTTCTGGCCAATATGCAAGCTAATGACCCATCTAGTATTGGTATAGTCGCATACAGCACTTGTAAAGCTGCTTTAGCTCGGTATGCACGAACTAACGCCCAGAATTGGGGATCTAAGGGTGTTCGGTTGAATGTTGTAGCTCCTGGGAAAATGGATACGGCTATGCTTGATGGCTTATTGTCTGACCCTGTTCTCTCCGAAGGGGTTTCAAGCCTGCCAAGTGGCGTTATGGAGACT
>CABZWT010000053.1:0-8224 GCA_902529525.1 Actinomycetota bacterium | reverse complement strand
CCTTGGAGATAGATGTACAAGAGCATGTGGCTTTTGCCTTATCGATACACAAAAGCCTTTCCCTCCAGACGTTGATGAGCCTCAGCGTGTAGCGGATGCGGTCAATTCGATGGGCCTAGATTATGCAGTAGTTACGATGGTCGCACGAGATGACCTTGCGGATGGAGGAGCCCAACAAGTTGCTAACACTGTTGCAGCTATACGCAAAACAAACCCCTCTACAAGTATTGAAGTTTTAATTTCAGATCTTAAAGGTAGCCCTGATGATCTCGAAAAAGTTTTTGCTAGTAGCCCAGATGTACTAAATCATAATGTTGAAACAGTGCCCAGTCTTCAGAGAGCTGTCAGGCCATCTGCGAGTTATGCACGAAGTCTCGCAGTTCTTTGCCATGCGAAGCAACATGGCTTAATGACAAAAACATCAATTATGTTAGGGCTCGGAGAAATAGAAGAAGAAGTCCATATTCTGTTAAAAGATTTAAGTCGAATCGGTGTAGATATCGTAACTCTCGGCCAATACCTGTCACCAACCTCTAATCATCTCCCTGTTGAACGGTGGTGGACCCCCGAAGAGTTCCAAGAGTTTAAGATCTATGGCGAGTCGTTAGGTATTGCCCATGTTGAATCTAGCCCACTTACAAGAAGTAGCTACCATGCCAAGCAATCCCAACTTTCTGTTCGTCAATCATGAATATTCGAGAGTTAAATAAAGCCGAAAATATCCTGCAGTTTTGTCAAAGAGAAAATCAACGTACCATAAAATTATGTTTATTGATCGCATAAAAGATGTTCGTCATGTCATGGAAGAGAATGAAGTTGAAGCTCTTTTATTGTCAGTAGGAGCCGACTTACCTTACTTTACAGGGTATGAGGCTATGCCACTTGAAAGACTAACAATGCTTGTTCTCCCAAGAGAAGGACAACCAAAATTAATTGTTCCCGCCCTAGAGGCCCCAAGAGTGCAAGAGCAACCAGAAATATTCTCACTTCATCCATGGAAAGAGTCCGAAGACCCCATCGCAATACTTGTGGAAGAATTAGGAGCGTCAAGATCGGTCGCTGTGGGGGACACTACATGGACCCGTTTCACAATCGAACTTCTCAATCAGTTGCCTAATCTCAGGCTGTCGAGAGCAAATTCGATTACTAGCATCATAAGGTCAAAGAAATCGCCCGACGAGATAAAACGGCTTAAGGAAGCAGCTTCGGCGGTAGATCGAATCGCAGCTAGATTGCAAAGTGGCGAAATTCAATTGATCGGAAAGTCTGAGAGTCAAGTGTCGAATGAACTTGGAGCTCAAATTCTGGAAGAAGGACATCATAGGGTTAATTTTGCCATTGTTGCCGCAGGTGAAAACGCTGCAAGCCCTCATCATGAAGCCGGCCACAGAGTAATCCAAGAAGATGAAATTGTCCTCTGCGACTTCGGGGGTACATGGGTCGGAGAGGACGGGGTTGGATATTGTTCAGACGTCACAAGATGTATCTGGACTGGCACTCCTCCTGATGAGTTTCTGCATCTCTACGATGTACTTGAGCGAGCTCAACGTGAACAGGTAAACGCCTGCTTACCTGGAACACCTGCTGAAGAGATAGACCGGATCGGAAGAGAAATTATAACGGGAGAAGGATACGGACAGTATTTCATCCACCGAACCGGCCATGGAATAGGTGTTGAAGCGCATGAAGAGCCTTACATAGTAGAAGGAAATAAAATTCCCGTTACTTCAGGAAATGTTTTCAGCGTCGAACCAGGAATCTACATACCGGATAAATGGGGGGCAAGAATTGAAGATATCGTAGCAGTTACCGATCACGAACCTCATTCTCTCAACACCGTGGATCATAATTTAGCCGTTCTCGGCTAGGTCTTTTTATGAAAATCGAGGCATCGACCTTCTTTTTGCAGTGGGCTACTGGCGGGATGCTTTTCCTCTGGGTAACCACACGAGAACGGTTGGTGGGACTCGGCTATGGTTGGACAACAAGGATTGTCTATATTGCAATAGCCGCATCAAGTTTGATCATTGGGTTAAACCTAAATTCATTATGGGTCAGGGAAATCTCAACGGCTTTATTTCTTGTTGCGGCCTTGATCAGCATGGCGATATCAATAAAAAGAAAAAATGCAGGAGTCGTCGGTCAAAAAATTGCAGCAGAGCATAGGTCCCGGCGAGTCGCAGAAATGCTCAAGCGTGATCAATCAGTACCTGGGTCTGAGGGAGTTTTAACCTCAAAAGAGTTTCCACCATTTCTTGACCTACTCGCCCCAGCATGCGGGCTAGTTGGCTTAATAGCTGGATCTGTGGAAGCTGGTGGATCCACGTGGCTTGCCATTTGCCGGATTCTCACAGGATCAGCATTTCTTGGTGCAGTTTCCAACTCAATGCTTCTCGGCCACTGGTATCTAGTTCAGCCAGGGCTCTCGCGAAAACCGATACATGCTCTGATTAATTGGACTGGACTTCTGTGGCTCCCTGAGCTGATTTTCTTACTCATCCCAACAGGAATGATCTCAGTCCTCAATGGAACAATTGACGACAATTACAACGGTCTCTTAGGCTGGTTTTGGGTTGCGTGCGCCATAGGCACCATTGTCCTAGTGTTGGTTACGAAGCTAGCACTTCGCGAAAAACAATACTCAGCAGTGATGGCAGCTACCGGACTAATGTACCTAGCGATTTTAACTAGCTTCGGGATGGATCTCGTAGCTAGAATTCTTCTAGATACCTGACCCCAAGAAAATCAAAATTTGATTTACGACATGGTATCAAAAAGGATAATAAAGCTAAATGGAAACTGAGCAACCCCCAAAATCAAGAAGGCCTATAGCAAAGTGGACCGCAATTTTACTGCTATTAGTTGTCGTCATAGTCCTCCTGCTTTGGTACTTTGTATTTCGTGATACATCTCCAGCAGATGTCAATAGTCAAGCAGCCAAAGAAGCAAGAGATGAAGCTTTGTCCGAAGCTGGAACATCTGATGTCCAAAGTTTAGACGGTGTATGGATAATCGATACAGAAATCGGTGAATTCAACGACGCATGCCTAACCGAAGTATGCGGTTCATCATTTGTTGGATTTCGTATAGATGAAGAGCTAGTAGGAATCGGTGGGAAAACTGTTGTAGGAAGAACTCCCGATGTCAGCGCTCAATTTACAATAAATGGGAGTGGAATAGTGTCTTCTTCTGAAGGAAACCGTCCAACCGTTACGGTAGATATGACTACCCTCATAACCGACGACGCCAGCAGAAATAACGCAATTAAACGGCAAGCAATTGAAACGAGCAAATTCCCTGAAGCATCCCTGGTGATCACCGAATCAATAGATTTCAGCTCAGCGACAGACTTAGAAGCTGGATTCACAACAGAGATACTTGTTGATCTAACCATCCACGGAGTTACACAACAAGAAACGATAGAGGTAACTGCATCATTTGATGGCAGCCGTATTTTGGTCTTTGGGAATTTAGGACCCATACTGCTTTCAGACTACGAAATCGAAAAAACCCAGATCAGCTGTCGTTCTTTCCGTAGAGGATAATGCACTAATGGAATTTCAGTTATTCTTTAAAAAAATTGACTGACGGCCTGTTCTTTTTTATCTCACGAACTGCCCTTAGGAAACAGACGATGCAAAGATACTTCCGGTATGGTCAATGGTATGAAAATCTATACTCGTAATGGCGACGACGGGACAACAGGGTTGTTCTATGGCGGTCGAGTTCGTAAAGACTCAGATCACCCTTCCGCATATGGAGATGTTGATGAAGCACAAGCTGCAATAGGGCATGCGAGATCTCAAGTTGAGCGTGGTAGCGAGATTGACAGTATTTTGGTCCATGTACTGAGAGACCTGTGGGTGCTCATGGCTGAGTTAGCTACCCTTCCCGAGAATAGAGACAAGCTTGAAGATGGTGTGAGTCTTGTGACCAATACGATGGTTGAAGACCTAGAAAAATACATTGACAAAACGTCAGAGAAATTTTCTGCTCCCACAGAATTCGTCATACCCGGACAAAACCAAACTGCGGCTGCCCTAGATATAGCCAGAACTGTAGTTCGTAGAGCTGAGCGGTCAACACTAAAAATCCAAATCGATGATTCTTTCGTCGGTCCTTATCTCAATCGCCTTTCAGACCTCATGTGGATGCTGGCTCGTTGGCAGGACCAAGGTTCGCTTTCAGCGCGAGAAATTGAAATTAATAAAGAGGTGTAAATATGTCGTTAGAAATAAAGCTCACAGCTAAAAAGCCTGTTCGTTCCGAATTGCATGTGACGTTAATCCATTCAGATCGCTTCAGCTCTGATGATCTGGGATTAGATACACAAACACTAAGAGCAAGTGGGTTTGATGCAGATTCAGGGCAGATCATATTTCTGCCTGCAACTGGTTCGGAACCCTTTTTGGGCCCATCTGCGCTTCTTGGGTTGGGGGAGTCCTCTAAGGAAAATAATGACATTTACAGGAAAGCTGGAAATGTTCTAGCTAAAGCTGCAAAGGGTTTCAAACAGATCTCCGCTGAACTTCAGTCAGTGATTCTTGATGAAAATGATATTGAAGAGAGAGCCCAAGCCTTTTCAGAAGGTCTGCTTATGGGGGCCTATGAATATATTGAGCTGAAATCTGATACAAAACCCAGAAAGCTCTCCACAGTATCAATAGTGGGAAGTGGTCGAAAGATCAGTAGAGGGGTAGAGCGAGCTAGAGCTATTTCACGTGGGGTTAACCTCGCCCGAAATCTTGTTAACAGGCCGGGAGGGGATTTAACTCCAACTGCCTTTGCAAGGGTTGCTTCAAAGACAGCTAAAGAGCATGGACTTTCAATAAAGATTCTTGGACTATCGGAAATAAAGAAAGCGAAAATGGGCGGTCTTTTAGGTGTTAACAGAGGTTCTACCCAGCAACCACGATTTGTCCAGATAACATATCGACCTTCTAAACCTTCGAAAAAGCACGTAGCTTTAGTCGGAAAAGGAATCACATTTGATGCGGGTGGTTTATCCATCAAAACAGCACAAGGAATGTCAACCATGAAATGCGATATGGGTGGGGCGGCAGCTGTTCTCGGAACGATGTCTGCACTAGTGGATTTGTCTTTCCCTGCCAGAGTTACAGGTTATATCCCCCTTACAGACAATATGCTCGGAGGGGATGCAACCCGTCCTGGTGATGTTCTCAAGATACGAAATGGGAAAACAGTTGAAGTTCTCAATACTGATGCAGAGGGCCGACTCGTACTTGCGGATGCTCTGTCTCTTGCCTCTGAAGCGAAACCAGATGCCATCATCGATCTTGCTACCTTAACCGGCGCTTGCATGGTCGCTTTAGGAAATGAATACGCTGGATTGATGGGCACTGATGCAGATCTCGCTGATCAACTGCTGCAAGCTAGCGAAGAAACTGGAGAAGATATCTGGCAGTTACCATTACCTGGCTCCTATAGATCACAACTTGACTCTGAAGTAGCTGATATGAAGAACATCGGGTCCGGTCCATATGGCGGAGCTATTACTGCAGGTTTGTTTCTTAAAGAATTCGTGGCTGAAGACATCCCTTGGGCTCACCTTGATATAGCTGGCCCTGCTTTTGCTGATGCCCCGTGGGGTATTCATCCAAAGGGAGGAACAGGGTTTGGGGTCAGGCTTCTGCTCCGATTTATCGAGGACTTCAAGTAACCTCTCTTCTGTCCCAAATTCTTGGAGTAAAGGCCATAATGAGGTACGTTCCAAGAGCGCCCAGAAGGACTGCGATGACAAAAGGAATACCCTTTCCAGGTTGATCATCCAGAACACTGCTAAGGCCATCGACCCCTACTGCCAATAGCGCAATAGCCATAAATATCAGATTTGCAAATAGGTGAATTAAAGAAGGAGGGGATGCTGTAGCTCCAAAACAGCCGCATGTCGCTACCTGGCCATTGCGAAGCGCAAAGAGGATGAAAACTGAGAAAAAAGCAAAGAGGGCGCCGGTGATTAGCGGTAAGTATCTTCCACCCACCAGTATTCCTAGTATCCCAATAAGAATTTCTGTGAGTCCAAGAAGCCTAACTAAAGAAGATTTGGAAGGAAGACCTATCGTCGATAGTGCTGACTTAGTTGGCAACGGGAAGAGAATTTTAGCAATGCCGCTAATAACAAGTACTTCGCAGATAACAAAATAAATTCCAGCGACCATTCGAGTAACATACAGGAAAGTTCGTATTTCTCAACCGGAGATTGTTTTCTTAAACAAATAAGTCATGTATAACAAGCCTGAATCCTTTGAATTGCTAAACGAAGTCAAATCCCTAATAGAGGAATCAAAACGAATTGTGATCCTGACAGGTGCAGGAATTAGCACAGAGTCTGGGATTCCTGATTTTCGGGGACCAGAAGGTATTTGGACCAAAAACCCTGAAGCGGAGAAGGCATCCAATATCAAATATTACACTAGTGACCAGAACATTCGTAAGAAGAATTGGGCCCTTCGAGCGGAGGGAAAACTCTGGGCTGACGTAGAGCCGAATAATGGTCATTATGCACTTGTCCAGCTTCAAAAGAGAGGAATTCTTGACACCGTAATCACCCAGAATATCGATGAGTTGCACCAAAAATCAGGGATTGATTTAAATAGAGTTATCGAGATCCATGGCACCACCCGAAAAGTAGCTTGCCTTTCCTGCGACTATCGAGCCGAAATGGAAACCGTCCTCGAAAGAGTTAGAGCAGGGGAACCGGACCCAGATTGTCCGGTATGCTCAGGGATTCTAAAATCTGCAACTATTTCATTCGGCCAGTCGTTAATCCCTGAGGATCTTCAGAAATCAGAAATCGCAGTGAGGAATTGCGACTTATTGATTGCGATAGGGACCTCATTAGCTGTCGGCCCCATAAATCAAGTCGTTCCTTTGGCTTATCAAATCGGTGTCCCAGTAATCATTATTAATGGCGAAAAAACAGAGTATGACCACCTCTCCACCTTTGTAATTAATGCTGATATAAGCACTACGCTCAGTTTCGTGTGTGGCTAAACATATCGACAGGGGCCCCTAAGATAAGAAGAATTTGCTCCATCTTTAGGTAGAATTCTCCTAGCTGTTCCAAGGGGGAGAGATGCCTAACTTTCGAGAACTACTTCAACTAGCAAAAAGTGAAATAGTAGAAGTTACAACGGAAGAAGCTGAGAATTTAATTGAAGAAGGATGGCTACTCCTTGATGTCCGAGAACCTGACGAGTACGAACAAGGAGCTATAGCTACTTCTCTTCATATTCCAAGAGGTAATCTTGAAAGCGCCATTGAGGGGGCTTTGCCCAACAAAGAGACAAAAGTTGTAGCGATGTGCGCTGGCGGCGCTAGATCTGCCTTTGCTGCCCAGACCCTTCAAAATCTCGACTTTCAAAACATAGTTTCGATGAAAGGGGGATTTAACCAGTGGAAAGATGAGAACAGACCTTGGATCATTCCACAAACGTTGAATTCAGATAAGAGAAATCGGTATCAGCGCCACTTGCTGTTGCCAGAAATTGGAGATGAGGGTCAAATGAAGCTGCTTGACTCGAAAGTGCTTTGCATTGGCGCAGGGGGCCTTGGTTCTCCAGCTAGCCTGTACCTTGCCGCTGCAGGAGTGGGAACTCTAGGAATCGTAGACATGGATGTTGTAGACGAATCAAATTTACAGAGACAAATTCTCCATAATCAGGATCGAGTAGGAGAGCTAAAAGTTGACTCGGCGAAAAAGACACTTACAGCGCTTAACCGAGATATTAAAGTCGTCACATACAATGTCCGTCTTTCAGCTGAGAACATCGAAGAGATTATTTCTGGATATGACGTTGTTGTAGATGGCACAGATAATTTTCCAATTCGCTATATTCTGAATGATGCATCGGCAAAAACAGGCATACCTGTGGTTCATGGATCTATTTTTCGTTTCGAAGGCCAAGTAACTGTATTCGATCCGAAGATTGGTCCGACCTATAGAGATATGGTCCCAGAACCTCCACCACCAGAATTAGCCCCGAGCTGTGCAGAAGCAGGAGTTCTTGGTGTCCTTCCTGGAGTTATTGGAAGTTTGCAGGGGTTGGAAGCAATAAAGCTTCTTCTTGATCTTGGCGATTCGCTTGTAGGCCGTTTACTAACATTCGACGCATTAGAAATGACATTTCGTGAATTTAAACTTCATCGAGACCCTAATCTCAAAATCACTTGGGAGAACAGAGACAAAATTCAGATTATTGAT
>CABZWT010000052.1:0-8425 GCA_902529525.1 Actinomycetota bacterium | reverse complement strand
TAGCTGCAGATGTGGACAGGACTCTTGCACTTTTAGGAGAAGAGAAGTTCGTGAATATTAGCGAACACTACCTATACAGGTAAGAAGATCTTTGCGCCCTTGTGCTCGTACCTATAGGTTTACTGTCCTAGATACGCGGGCTGGAGTCTAGTTGGGTCGTCTCGGTACTCTTCCGAGTCTCCTTGGAGGACTAGGTCGCCGTTTCTAATTACGTAAAATCGGGAGCAATGTGCTAGAGCCATACCAGCATTTTGTTCTACAAGCAGCAATGAAATTTCACTACTGAAGAGAGAGTCAAGAGTTTGGTAGAACTCTTTAACCAGCAAGGGCGCTAGGCCGAGCGACATTTCATCGATAAGTAAGAATTTGGGTTGGGCAATGATCGCTCTAGCAAGTGACAACATTTGTTGTTGGCCGCCGCTTAGAAGTCCCGCAGGCTGTTTTTTTCGCTCTTCAAGTATTGGAAATGCTGCATAAGCTGATTCCAGTCCTTCAGCTAGGCTTTGTGGGCCCTTACGGTAGTTAGCGACTTTGAGGTTATCTTCAACATTAAGGGCGGGGAAGACTCTCCTTCCTTCAGGAACATGGACAATTCCCCGATCTACTATATCTGCCGGTGAATTTCCACTAATGTCGTCCCCGTTGAATCGGATAGACCCCTCTGAAGGGGTTAAAAGCCCTGAAATTGTCTTGAGTACAGTAGATTTTCCAGCGCCGTTTGCTCCCAGGAGTGCAACGCGCTCTCCTGAATTGACCTCAATGTTGAGGCCGTGAATAACTTCATTCTTTTTGTATCCTACCTTGAGGTCAGAGATGGTCAGTTGGCTCATTTTACGTTCCTAAGTATGCAGCAATAACGTCTGCGTTTTGCATTACGGATTGGGCTGTGCCATCCGCAAGTATTTTTCCAGCATCCATAACGATTACTCGTTCACATACATCAGCCACCAGTTCGACATTGTGCTCGATGACAATAACCCCGCAGCCGATATGTTCGGCATATTCTATTACGTGTTCCATCATTTCTAGAGCTTCAGCCGTTGGTAGTCCTGCTGCGGGCTCATCAAGAAGAAGCACTGATGGATTGGTGGCAAGGCCTCTCGCTACGTCGACGCGCTTTTGAAGCCCATATGGGAGGTCATCTACTTTTTCATTCCAGAATTCCAACAGTTGCATATGGTCAAGTAGCTCAGCAGACCGCTCGTAGGCTTGTCGTTCGTTTCGAACTACGTGAGGTAATCGGAAGGCTTCTGAAACTCTTCCGTACTTCATTTCTCTTTCGAGTCCGATAAGGGCGTGATCGAGAACGCGTATATCGCCGTGGAGGTTCAGATTCTGGAAGGTTCGTCCGAGTCCAGCAAGTGAGCGGGTGAAGATCGGTTTATTAGACAATTCGAAACCATCGAGTGTGAAGACCCCTTCTGCGTTCTTTGCGTGCCCAGTTATGGCATTGAACAGTGTTGTTTTACCAGCCCCGTTCGATCCAATAACTCCTGTAACTTTTCCCGCCTCGACTTCAAATGAGACGCCGTCAACTGCTCGTACTCCACCGAAGATCACTCTTGCGTCCGTTACTGTGAGATGTCCGCGCTTTTCAGAATTTGCAAGCCCAGCCAGCGAAAGAGACTCTAAGGGGGTTCCATCAGAAGAAGCTTCTATTTCTTTTGATGCGCTATTAGGCAGAATATTAGCGACGGGTGTGCTTGCAAGGAGTGCCCCGATGGATCGAAGACCGGCTTCGATGAGTCCGATAATGCCTCGGGGAGAGAAGAGAGTAAGAAAGATTAGGGCACCACCGTAGATGATGCCTTCATATTCTTGAACATCTCGGATTAGTTCGGGAAGGAATTTTACAAAGATAGCCCCGACAACTGCACCAGCAAGCCGATGTCGCCCTCCGATAATAAGGGTGAGGATTAAAAGAATCGACAGGTGAACGTTGAAATTCTCAGGACCTGCATACCGAAGGTTATGGATGTACAGAACGCCAGCAAGTCCAGTAATAGCTCCGCTTATCCCGAAAGCAAGAATCTTGAGCCAAGCAACGTTGATACCAACGGACCTAGCGGCAGTTTCGCTCGTGCGGAGAGCATTCATGGATCTACCTGTTTTGCCATCGAGGATATTTCCAACTATCCAAAAAGTGACCAAAATGATTATCAAGCTAAGTCGTATATACGGTGTTCCTCTGGCTATCTCCCAACCGAAAAGGGTCAAATCACCGGCTGATTTTCCAGACCCTCCAGCCGTGAATTGTTTCCATTCGTATAGGATCTGCTGGCCTACGTACGCAATAGCAAAAGTCGCTAATGCTAAGTAAAGCTCATTAACTCGAAGGCTAGGCAGGCCAACGATTAGGCCAAGAACAAAACAGACTGCAAGCGCGATGGGGATCTCCACTTCAAGGCCACGACCCCATCCGTAACTATCATTAGCGATATTTGCTGAAAGGAATGCTCCAGCACCTAAGAAGATTGAATGCCCTAACGTGAACTGACCCGCAGCTCCGAATGCAAGGACTAAGCTTCCGCCTACTGCTGCGAAGACAAGAATAAACCCTATGGCGGTCGTGTATTGGTCGAATTGAGGGAGGAGTAAGAAAGTTAATGCAAAGAAGAAGACTCCGAGAATGTGATTCCTCTTGATATAGCCGGGCACGGGTATTCCAGCTCTTTGCATAGCCGATGCGGATGAGGAAGATGTTTGTTCGTTATAAGTCATCGTTATACGCGCTCATGTGCTTTCGCTCGGGTAAAGAGTCCTCGTGGCCTGATAAGAAGAATGAAGAAGACAATAATTACTGGAAGAGCTGCAGCCATTTGACGAGGAGCGTATTTCACAGCGAATGCTTCTAATTCGCCAAGTAGTAATCCGCCGAGGACACCACCGCTTAAACTAGTGAATCCTCCCAGTATGGCCGCTACGAAGCCTTTGATAAATGGAATATTCATATAGTCTTGCTGAAGGAATAACACAGGAGCGAAGAGTATCCCTGCCAGTCCTCCTACTGTTACGGACAGTGTCCAAGTCCATTGAGAGACCGTCGACTCTTTGATTCCCATTAGGCGGGCTGCATCCTTATCTTCGGCGAATGCTCTCATCGCCAACCCTAGTTCTGTTCTATTGACTATGTATCCGACAATCGCGAGGATAATAAACGTACAGATGAGGATTACTACATGCCACCAGTTGAATCGAACACCGCCGATCTCGAAATTTTTAAATTGAATATCTCCGGGGATTCGTAAGCTCTCAGCGCGACCACCGAAAAAATTGATAGATAAATTCGCTATAAGAAACTCTAATCCCAATGTGATCGTAACGATCGATAGAAAGTTTTCATTTATGAGTGGTCGGATAGTTAGACGCTCAATTAATAGTGTCGCAACAGCGACCATGACTATCGCAACCAAAATTGCTAGGAGAAAAGGTATGCCTTGTTTAGTTGCCCACCACCAAGCAAACCACCCAGTAAAACCCGCCATGGTACCGGCGGCAAAATTTAGGATGCGAGCTGTTTTAAATATGAGAACCAGTGATAGGCCGATAAGTGCGTAGAGCATGCCATTCAGAATTCCTGACCAAAGTAGTTGAATAAACTCTGCCATAGCTTTAGATTCTCATTCTTTCTGTTTCAAAGACATGCCCTTGCTGGGGGAGTCCCCAGCAAGGGCGATGTCAAGTGTTGGTTGTTTTAGCCTTCGTCTACTGTGACCCACGCACCGTTAACAACCTGCTGGATGATAGCACCCTGGTTGCCTAGGCCGGTCGCCGGATCAAAGTTGATTGGAGCCATAATGCCGCCTGTGCTGAAGTCCTCAAGAGCGAGGATTGCATCAGCTAGGGCATCTGCATTTAGGCACTCTCCAACGTCTCTAAGTGCTTGTTCGAGAACAAGGCCACCTGAGTATGCGAGCATACTTGCGGAACTTAGATCAGCTTCTTCTGCGCCTGCGGCTGCCATTTCCTCACGGAAAGTAACAAGTCCAGGAACATCTGCATTGAGACCAGTCATAACGGTCACAGCGAGTGCTCCCTCGGCGAGTTCGCCTACTAGGTCAATCAAGTTCGAGGTAACAACTGCGTTAGTTCCCCAAACCCTTGCTTCTAGGCCGACTTGGTCCATTTCCTGAATAATCTGAGCAAATTGGGTATCCCCAACAACTGTGTAGACGTCAGTGACTCCTGCATCTTTCATAGCTAGTAGCTGCGGTTGGTATGTCGCTGCGTCACGTTCCCAGTTCTGGGTTCCGCCTTCGAATTGTCCAGCTGCACCATCACGAACGCCTTGCGCTGCTTCTTCACCATCAGGTGAGCTCAAAACAAGTCCGGCTACTACAGGTGTCTCTGAACCATAGTCAAATTTATTACCGAAGTAATTTGAGAAAGCTACTGCTTGCTTGTATCCGGAAGGATTAAGCGAGAAGAAGTATGGGTGAGCTTCTCTATCAAACAATGACGTGTCTTGAGACCATGTGAACAAAGTCATAATTCCAGCTTCATCGTGCAGCGGAATGGCTGCCACTGTTGGAGCCGAACCGATACTTCCCCAAACACCGAAAACTCCGACTTGATCGATGAAGTACTGAGCGTTTGCAACAGTTTTTTCTGGATTGAACTCATCATCCTGAACAGTGAGGCTTATAGTTCTCCCTGCGATGCCACCGCCATCATTGATTCTGTTGATCGTAGCGTTGAGTGCGAATTCTGCTTGAACACCCAAAGCGGCTAAGTTTCCTGTCAAAGGTAGTGAAGATCCAAGTTTGATCTCTGTGTCAGAGACTCCTGGACCGATTTCACATTCTTCGGCTGCAGCTTCTTCTGAACTGCTTGATTCAGAGCTGCTTGATTCTGAACTACTTGCACTGCTGCTGTCATCGTCATCACCACAACCAACGGCGACAAAACTAAAAACAGCTAGAAGAGCGAGTAATTTAAGTGCGTTTTTACGCATATACCCTCCATAAGTTTTTTCTAGGAGAGACCTGGAGTGTTTCCACTCGAATTGCCCCCCCGGGTTTAACCAACCGTACGGTTGATTAACATAGCATTCCACATTTTTACATTATTCGCAAGATCAAAAATGATTGGATTTCTGTTCTGGAGAAATTAACGAACTCTAGCTAAAGAGAATTTACTAAGAAGAAGCAACTTTTCGCTTCATTAGATCCCAAGTTTGTTCCAAGTACCCAGCCTTAGTATCAACTAAGTCTTTCAAGTGATCGCGCCATTCAATCGGAAGTTCGGGAGCGTCGGATGACTCTAGTAGAACATCGAGCCTAGCCATGTCTTCGAATGTCGCGTGAAGAGCGGTTGCGCGCCCAATAGTAGTTCCAACAGTTATGCATCCATGCCAGGGAATAATAACTGTATTTGCATCACCTATAACGGGCCCTATAGACGCAAATGAATCATCTGGGCTTAAGACCTGATCGTTATGAAAAAAGCAGGCAAGATTTGCGCGAATTTTTAATGGGCGAGCAAGGCCTGCTAAGGCTGTGCCCCAAGGTCCATGCGTGTGGACAATAGCATTAACGTCTTCTCGCACGTTATAAATTCCGGGATGAAAGTCAACGCCGATACTTACCTCACGGTTACCTTCTAGGACATTCCCATCGAAATCGATAAGGAGGACATCGTCAATTGTTATTTCTGCAAGAGTCCGATCAAATGCATTAATCCAAATAGCGTTTTCTCCTGGAGCTCTCATAGATACATGTCCACCTATGCCAGACCCACAACCGTGAAGGCCAAGAGCTTGGCAAGCTATCATAATTTGTTCTTTTGAACTTTCAGAATCGCTCATGCTATGAAGTTAAAGCATATGCGTTCGTTAGTCCAAAAATTATCACACATTAGATAATTCGAAAGCAGTTACCTCTTGCCGCTGGGAACTTCAATGAGTGCAATCCCATTCGCTATCTGTTCACCATTTTGGAGAAGGCAGGTAAAAGCAATTTCGCAGAAGCACTTGCTCTCATCCATAAATGCTGAAGAAACACTGCCACTTATCGTCGTTGTACTTCCAAGGAAAGGCAAACCAGTAAAAGTGATAGTAAGTTCATGTAAAAACCCGTTATCTCCCATCCAATTTGTTAATAAGTGGATAGCCCATGCAGCGAGTTGGGGGCCAGTAGCAGTTTGAGCGTCGAGGCCTCCAGCGCTGTATCCCTTTTGCGTATCAGGCGAGCCCATAGTCCCTGCGCACCAAGCCACAATGTCCATAATGCTAAGTGGGCCTTTAGTAACGGTTCCAAGTTGATCTCCAATAGACACCTCCTCCCAGTGTCGTGGGGAAGAACCGCGACATTTCTCATGAAGAATAGCTTCCTCGATTTCTGAAAGTTCATCGGGTGTATATTTGATTTCATCGCGTTCATCAACGGGGGTGAGCTCTTTCTTGTCACGACGGGTAGTCACACTAGCTTTCGCTACAACTCCTTTACTGCCGCAATGAAATGACGTTTCACCATATTGCCAGATGACGTCAGTAGTAGAATCGTGGTCTTCTCCAAGGATCTTAGATTCTGCCGAAATTCGGTCTCCAATCTGTAACCGATGAAACCACTCCCATTTCACTTTTTCATAATGCCGTTCGTATCCGTCTAACCCAGGTGCAACGCTAGTCTCGTCAATTGCATAAGCAAATGAAGGGGGAGCGACAGTTGCCGTCAATCCTGACGATGGTCCGTAATCTTTATCGGCCCACAAGGGGTTATTATCTCCTATGCCCCAAGCGAAATGCCGAACAGCATCAGTTGTTACCTCGGAAACCCATGATGTCCGTCCGAGGTCCTTTACTACACCCGATTTAGGCTTCAAATCGATCAGTTATTTCGGTCGTGCCTAGCGTATTGCCAGATCCTTTACCCAACGGGATTCCTTCCCAGTTACTATCAGCAAAGATAACCAAAACGGTAGCTCCTTCGGGACCAGCTACCAGTGGACCATATCCGCGGTTGGCTAGCCCTATTCGTACATCACCAGGGTAAAGCCACGTCCTACCGATCATTTGAGAACCTTCGAGGACAATTTCTGAGTAGTCACATGCGTGAGTGTGGGATTCGATTGTGCATCCAGGAGGGAAATTCATTTTAAATACTGTGGGCGCCTCTGGATTCTCCGGAAGGCCAATTTTATACATAGTTGCAATAGCTTCGGTTGGAAGAGTAATTCCGCCTATCCCTTCCCATGAAGTAACAACATGGCCCCGACGGTTTAGTTCACTAGTAATTTCATCAGTGGTTATTGGTTGTATTGGATTGTCTTGAACTGTTTCGCTAGACATGATTCCCCCTTGCAATGTTTTATCTAATATAGCCAACCATTTGTTCGGTTATTGCTAGATTAGTGAAATGGGTAGCCGCTTAAAGGGAAAAGTAGCAGTAATTACTGGCGCGTCAAGTGGAATCGGCGAAGCAACCGCACAAATATTTGTAGATGAAGGTGCATATGTGGTCCTTGGCGATATCCAAAAAGACTTAGGGAACGAAGTAGCAGAGAGGTTAGGCGATAGGGCGAAATTCGTTTACTGCGATGTCACTCGTGAAGATAATGTGAAGGAATTGATTTCACAAGCTAATGCAGTAACAGGGAATCTGAATGTGATGATGAATAATGCTGGAATCGTTGGAGCGCGAGCCCCAATAGATCAGATATTGCTCGATGAGTTTCAGAAAACTTTGGAGATTCTTGTTACTGGTTCCTTCTTGGGAATAAAACATGCATCTGCACAGATGAAGGAGCAAGGAAGCGGATCAATTATCAATATGGCAAGTACCGCAGGGCTAAGTGGCGGCTTTGGTCCCCACGCCTATGCGACAGCGAAACATGCAATTGTAGGACTCACGCGTAACACCGCAGCAGAATTATGCCGATATGGAATTCGTGTCAATTGCATTGCCCCAAGCGGTGTTACAACTCCGCTCGCTGCTCAAGCGCATCTAGGCGACTTTACTGCAATGGATAAACTCCGCGATACGTTGGCAGAGAACTCTCCGATAAAAGGTCGAGCCGGAACTGCGGAAGACGTTGCAAATGCGGCTCTCTTTCTAGCATCTGATGAATCAGGCTATACAAATGGGCACTGTCTTACTGTCGATGCTGGATTTACATCTGGGTCGAAAGCAACAGATCCGCAACACATGGCACGAGTACCCTTTATGAGAGAAGCAGGAAAAGAAGGAATTGAGGACTGAGCTTTAATCCTTCGAGGAACTCATCTTCTCAGCAGATTTTATTCCTTTGTCTTTGAGCTCTTCCGCTATTCTTTCTCTAAGTGCGAACTTTTGTATTTTTGTTCCCGACATAGGCCAATCATCAACGAAACGAACATATCTAGGGATACGAAATGTTGCAATCTCATCTCTGCAGAAGTCGATGATCTCTGCTTCTGTCGCTTCTGCACCTGGATTTAATTGAATGT
>CABZWT010000051.1:0-8490 GCA_902529525.1 Actinomycetota bacterium | reverse complement strand
CGAATGGGTATCAGTCCAGCAAATCCAATCCCAAATCCAGGCGATTAATCTTTGCGGTGGTGAAGCGTCAGTGCGAATCGTAACGGGAGCCGCCCACAGTTTCGATAAAGAAGAGAAGGTCCATGTGATCCCTGAAGCAAGTGTTGCACCAAACGCTCCGACAATCTTTCTAGACCCGGATGGTGCAATGATTGATCCATACAGTGGCTCAAGTTCAGCGATAGCAACAGATAGAACCCACTTTCTACAAGCTGTAGAAGCAGGCCATGGGAGACGAGGAGCGAGTATCGGTGGGACAAAAGAACACCAGAAAATATTTCGAGATGACATGCTCTCTTTCCACAAATCAAACTTCTAAGTGACCTTTCCAAGCTATGCAAAATCAAAAGTTTGTTACATGGAAGAGCCTCAAACAGCAAAGAGATTCGTAACATTGGGGGTGCTATGACATCCAAGAGCCAAATGCCTGCGGACGCAACCTGTTACCGGCACCCTAACCGACAAGGTGGTGTCCGGTGCCAACGATGTGACAGGAACATCTGTCCTGAATGTATGATCACTGCATCTGTAGGCTTTCATTGCCCTGAGTGTGTAGGTAGCGCCAGAAGACCTACCAGAATTGAACGAAACCCATTCTCTTTTGACCCCCTAGTAGTCAAAAGCCTTATCGTCGTGAATGTAATTCTTTTCGTCGTTGGGGCTGGGATGGGGGATGGAATTCAGGGACAGATTAGCTCTGAAGGGTTAATCATCCGTGGAGGCCTATTTTCAGGATTCCCAGAGTGGTATCGAGTAATAACATCCGGATTCCTGCACTATGGGTTTGTTCACTTAGCGTTTAATATGTATGCCTTGTGGCTTCTAGGTCCTTCGTTTGAACGAACGATGGGTCGTTTTCGATTCTCTCTTTTCTACTTCTCAGCAGTAATAACTGGCTCGTTTGGAGCTATGCTTTGGAGCCCTAACAGTCTTACCGTAGGAGCAAGCGGGGCAATATTTGGCCTCTTAGGTCTTGCGACTGTTGCACAGCGCTCGAGCGGGTACTCCATTTGGAGAAGCGGATTAGGAATGATCTTGCTACTCAACTTCGTTTTGACCTTTACAGTCTCATCTATATCTGTCGGTGGTCATCTCGGTGGTTTCGCTGCAGGATTAATTATCGGATGGCTGGTATTTGACTTACCTAAAAGAGGGCAGATACCCATGTACCTTCCGGAAATAGTGATAATTCTTCTCTCCGGGGCTTCCTATATAGGGACTTTAGCTATTTCCTGAACAGGGATGAGGGGATCCTTGTTTATTGGTAAAGTATGGACATGGCGCAGATATTTATTCTCGTAATGATTGTTTGTCTTATTCTGCATTTTCGAACTCTCGCAAAGCGTAAACAGCAATAACTTTAAGAGGGGCTAGACGAAGAGCTGCCGCTTTCAATTAGTTCTTTTAGATTTTTTAAGTTCTGTTTCCATACAGACTCAAGGATCTTTTTACCTATCGGGTTTCTGAAAGGCCCACCCATCCAAAATGGAAAAACCAGTGACTCCTCCCAAGTGAACGTTGTTCTTATAGGGTCCAACTGGAGTAGCGTAAATCGGCCACTTCCACTTACAAGCCCCTTATGGGACACTCCTATGGTCTTACTCTCGACCCATTCAGTGATTTCTATCCGGTCAGTTAATTTGAAAGGCCCGATTTTGGTTTCGCAATCGAAAGTCGTACCAATTCCTTGCTGCCTATCCCCAATAAAATCTATTGAAACTGCATCATCCATCCAGTTCACATGGCTTTGAATGTTTGCTACAGATTCCCATACCTCTTCTAGAGAAGCTTCGATAATTGTTGCTACAGAGATGTTAGGCACCGTTCTATCATAATTCTTGTTTTCGACCATTGCCCTATCGGAGTATCCTTGATATGTGAATGAGAAGATAATTTATCTTGATAACGCTGCTTCTACGCCAATACGCCCTGAAGCAATTGATGCCATGACCGCTGTATTAAGTGACTGTTACGGAAATCCATCTGGCGCACACAAAATGGCAAGAGAAGCTAGGCGACTCATTGACGACGCGCGCGACACGCTTTCACACGGTTTAGGTTGCGACCCAAAAGAAATCATCTTCACAGCGGGGGGAACAGAAGCGGATAATCTTGCCATATTTGGTATTCAAGGATCACGGGACGGCACCATCCTTGCCTCCGTAACTGATCATCATGCAGTGATAGCACCGGTAGAGCAATTAGAAGGAAAATTTATACAAGTGAATGAGAGCGGCCTACTTGACCTAGACCACCTCGCGCATCTTCTTGATGAAAATGTAGCTCTAGTTTCTGTCGGGCTAGTTAATGGTGAAACCGGCATAATTCAAGACTTGGAACCAATAGCAGAAATCGTCAGGAGCAAAGCGCCGAAGGCACTCATTCATACTGATGCAGTTCAAGCCTTTCCATGGCTAGACGTAGCATCTCTAGCCCAATCGGCAGATCTAATTAGTATCGCCGGCCATAAGTTCGGCTCTCCAAAGGGGGTAGGCGCGCTTGTCGTTCGAAATGGGATTGAGATTTCTCCTATGCAGCTTGGAGGTGGACAGGAGTTAGGAATACGAAGCGGGACCCAAAACACCGCAGCAATAGTAGCGATGGCTGCAGCAGCAGACGTCACCGTAATGGAACGTGAGCTGACAGTAGAACGAGTGACAAAAATGAGAGATGTGCTTGCCGACAATCTTCAAGGGATACCTCAGAGCTATGAAACAGGAGTTTCATTACACAATGGAATCGCGGATCGGTCACATAAAATTGCCGGTTCCTGCCATTTTTGCTTTGAAGGGATTGAAAGCGAAGCATTGCTATACATGCTCGAGCAAGAAAATATTTTGGCATCCGCTGCTTCATCCTGTTCCAGCGGCGCACAAGATCCTTCGCATGTGTTGGCGGCTATGGGATATTCACGGAACCTAGCAGGAGGGTCCTTAAGGCTGTCGCTCGGACACGCAACTACATGGGAAGATGTAGATGTAGCTATGAAAGCTGTTCCCAAATTCATAGAAAACTTAAGAAAGACCGGATCATGAAATCGAAGAAGAAAATCCTAGTTGCTATGTCTGGAGGGGTTGACTCGTCAGTTGCCGCAGGCCTATTGCAGAAAGAAGGTTTCGAAGTTACAGGCGTAACTTTGAAACTTTGGGGAGGCCCTTCGGATACAGGCTGTTGTTCGGTTTCTGATGTGACTGATGCTCGCCGCGTTGCAGACTCTTTAGGGATAGAGCATCATGTATTCAACTTTGGTGATGAGTTCGAGGATAACGTCGTAGCCCCATACGTTCGCTCCCATGCTAAAGGTCTTACACCTAATCCATGCATTGAATGCAACCGCCACCTCAAATTCGACAAACTTATTCGCAGATCGCATGCTCTGGGTTTCGATCTCATTGCTACTGGCCATCACGCAAGAATTGTCAAGCACAAAAATGGGCTACGTATAGCTCGTGGGGCTGACTTTTCAAAGGACCAGTCGTATGTGCTTCATATGTTGAATCAACCACAATTGCAGCAGCTCAAACTTCCTCTGGGTGAGATGACAAAAACAGAAGTTCGAAAAATAGCGGCATCGCTTAATCTTCGCGTAGCTGATAAACCCGACAGCCAGGATGTCTGTTTTATCAGTAACGTAAAGGGCTCACGAAAAAAGTTTCTTGAACAACGTATAGACCTAACGCCGGCGAAGGTACTGGATAAAGACCAGCAGACAGTTGGCGAGGTGGAATCTATCGAGATGGTCACTATCGGTCAAAGAAAAGGGTTGGGATTATCCGGTCAGGGGGCCCCAAAATACGCTGTAGAGATTAATGCAGAAAAAGGTATCGTTACAGTTGGGGATAAGCCAGACCTTTACTGTTCCACTACACAGATTAAAGACTTGAGCTGGGCAGATGCGCCGTATCCTAACACCGTACAAGTCCAAACTAGCGCTCATGGACGAACTGCTTCCGCTATCGTTACCTCTTCAGTTCGATGGGTTGAACCACATATGAAAGTGGCTCCCGGCCAGTCATTAGTTTTCTATGATGGTGACGTAGTTGTTGGTTCAGCAATAGCTGGGTAAACCTTTTCTCGCTTCATTGTGTCGATATGGATCGACGTTGCGCTTCTGAAAAAACGCTACTTAGTAGCGAAGCAGAAACTGTAAAAGATGAGACATTTAAAATTGCGGATTCAGCTTTTGGGCCTTTACGGACAGCTATCTCAGCCTCTTGATTTAGCTCTACCTCTATCGCATGGCCGAGACTGCTCATAGTCAAATCTTCAGCACCTGAACCTACAAGAGCCAAATGGATAGACCTTATTCCATTTCTCTTGACAAGAAATGGGTCGCTGAGAAGAAGTGGATCATGAACGACTACCCCGGCCGGAACGAACACTAACCACCTTTGCGTCAATGCGTGTAGGGAACGGAAAGCTACGAAACTGCAAATCCCCCCAAATCCTGCAATCAAGCACCCCGCAAGCCACTGTTTATCAGCAAGCAGAATAGGGGTACTAATAAGCGTTACGACAATGCCAGATGACGATATAGGTATTGGCCCTAGAAGCATTGCACCTGGCGGCTTTAACGGGATACGTACTTCGTCGCCATACGATGACCCGTTAACATGCCAAAATCCGACTTGGGGAGTAAGCGCCAAGACAAAAAAACTTCCACTGAGGCACAACGTGACAATACCCAGCAGAGAAGCTGGTGATTCAATCGCTCCCCAAATAACGATGACGACGTTCATAGCCGCCAAGACACGAAAGGGAGTGAGTAAACTAGATAGAGGAACAAGAGACATAAGAAGACCTAAAGCCCACAAAGACCACAGCCCTATGATCGCTGTGATTTGGACAGAACGAGTTGAGGCGCTCAGTGCATTATCAAACATATTTCCACCAGTAAATGGAAGAGCCAACCATGCCACCCTTAAAGCCCATATACGGTAGTCCTTTGTCACATACTGATGTTTGCAGCCACATGGCAGGTTATGCCAATCGAATAGAAGACTTACCGGTGGGGGACTTGTGACTACAGAACAAGAAAAACGTGCCGAAGAGCTTCGGGCGCTGATTAAGGCTCACAACGTCGCATATTACGACAATGACAGTCCAACAATCTCGGACGCCGAATGGGACATGTTGATGAGAGAATTGGTTGGGCTGGAAGACCAGTACCCCCATCTGCGTACAATGGATTCTCCCACTCAGAATGTTGGTGGATCACCTTCCAAGATTTTTTCTCCGGTAACTCATCGAGTCCCCATGATGTCTCTCGACAATGCCTTTGAGGTTGAAGCACTTGACCAGTGGAAAACAAGGCTTGAAAGGAAATTGGCAGCAGGCACAAAGATTGGTGATTTAGTATGTGAACTTAAATTCGATGGACTAGCCATCTCAGTTCGTTACGAGCAGGGACGGCTAGTGCAGGCTGCAACTCGAGGAGATGGCGTCGTCGGAGAAGACGTCACTCATAACGTTCTGACAATTTCTGACCTTCCGCATGTGATTCGGGGCGCACCACCCATACTTGAAGTTCGGGGCGAGGTATATCTTCGACGGAGTGAATTTCAAAAACTTAATAGAGCAGCAAAAAAGAACGATGGTAAAGAGTACGTAAACCCTCGAAATGCTGCAGCAGGGTCTTTGCGTCAAAAGGATTCAAGTATTGCTGCGACTCGGAACCTTTCTTTCTGGGCATATCAGCTAGGTGAAGTTGAGGAAGGGCCAGAACTTGCTTCTCACTATGAGACACTAGAGTTCCTTTCATCCTTGGAGCTTCCAGTAAATGAAAATGCGAAATTAGTAAAAGATATAGCTGGCGCCCTTGGGTATATTCAAGAATTCCAAGAAGCGAGAGATTCACTAGATTACGAATTTGATGGGATCGTTATCAAAGTGGATTCATTGCTTCTACAAGAAGAGTTAGGAAATACAGCGAAGGCTCCTAGGTGGGCAGTGGCCTATAAGCTCCCAGCGGAGGAACAGGTAACTACTCTTTTAGATATAGAAGTTTCTATAGGCGCCGCAGGGTCCGCGACTCCATTTGCAAGACTCGAACCAGTATTTGTAGGCGGAGTAACGGTATCAACAGCGACGCTTCATAACGAGGACCAAATAAAAGAAAAGGATGTTCGCCCTGGAGACAGGGTAATAGTCCGGCGCGCCGGAGAGGTTATTCCCGAAGTGGTTAGGCCTGTTCTCTCTGAGCGTCCAGAGAACTTACCCATCTGGGAGTTTCCAAAAAACTGCCCATCTTGCGGTTCAAAGCTTGAACGGCCCTCAGGTGAAGCTCGGCACCGGTGCAATAACTACAACTGTCCTAGGCAAGTTCGCGGCCGGGTTGAGCACTTCTCCCAACGAACGGCAATGGATATTGAACATATGGGGGAGCAGAGCATAGATCTGTTCGTGTCTGAAGGTTTGATTCAAGACGTCGGTGACATATACAGTATCGATTTTCAATTAGTTAGGTCATTCGAAGGCTTCGGAGATCTCTCAGTTACTAATTTGCAAAAGGCAATTGAAGAATCAAAATCTAGATCATTAGGTAATCTAATCTTTGGACTTTCCATTCCTCATGTAGGAAGAACCAACGCAGACTTACTTGCTTCTACATTTGGGTCAATGGACGAACTTAAAGAAACTAGTTTCGAAGAACTACAAGCTGTCGAAGGTTTGGGTCCAGTTATAGCTACCAGCGTGCATCAATTTTTCAGATCCCCAAACACCACGAAAGTTCTTGAAAAACTTGAATTTGCCGGCGTTAATTTCCAAGGGCCGGAAAAAATTGAACTAGTACAAACTCTCACTGGTAAGTCAATAGTTGTCACTGGAACTCTCGAAAGCTACAACCGAGACGAGGCAGCTGCGGCAATCAAAGATAGAGGTGGAAAGTCCCCAGGGAGCGTATCAAAAAAAACGGATGCTCTAGTGGTTGGAGTTAATCCCGGCGGCTCCAAAATCACTAAAGCAGATGAACTGGGTGTTCCAGTGATTGATGAGGCCGCATTTGAGCAACTACTTTTAACAGGAGAGATCCCAAATTGAGCTTTGAATCTAAACCCCCCATCAGAATTGAGACAATACTCTGGGATTTTGGAGGTATCTTTACCGGTTCTCCCTTTTACGGAAAGAACGAGTACGTTGCGAGCTTGGGCCTAACTGTGGAGAACATAACAGAACTTGTTCTGGGCTATGGACTTCCGAACGGAGAGCATCCGTGGCATAAGCTAGAACGGGGCGAGATCACTATGGAAGAAGCTGCTAGAGGTATTCTCCTAGCAGTAGAAAACGCAGGAATAAAAGGATTTGAAATCGAAAAGTTCTTTAAATCAATAAGTGGCCGTCCTGAACACAGTGACAAGATGTATGAAGGTGTTCGAAGATTAAAGGCCAAAGGAATATGCCAAGTAATTGTTTCCAACAATTTTCGCGAATTTCAGAGCATCTGGAAGTCCATGGTCCCCGAAAACTTATTTGATGGGATCATAGATAGTAGCCAAGTAGGGGTCCGTAAACCTGATCCAGCTATTTTCAAGCTCGCTTTAGAACTAGCGAACGCTTCCCCAAGCACAACCATTTTCCTCGATGATTATGAGGAGCACATTCGGGTGGCAAATTCTATTGGGATTAGCGGAATACTAGTCGGGGAGAATCCAACTGAAGCCCTTTTAGAACTAGAAACCTTAGTAGGTTGAGATTGGTTTAGAGCGCTGTGAAGCACCATTTGATTCTTTTGCGGGAGGAAGGGTCGGACAAGGGCCAGTATTCAGCAACAACACAATTGCGTCCACCCAACAGCTCTGGTACAGCTCTTCCATCAAGCGGTTGAAAAACAAAACGGTTCAGAGTTGAACCGAAGGAACCACCTGTACCAGCACTCTCACGCGGGTCTTCTTCACTTCGAAGAACGTTTATTTGGTCGCGCGGAATTGGGATATCATTAATCGTTAGTTCAGCGTCATATCCTGAGGCAAGATCTATGCCCACAGCAGCCTGCCTCAAAACTTCTGAATTCTCTTCAGGGATTAAAGCTTCAATCGCTGGATTTCCTTCAATACGGATATCCTCAGACCCCTGATTTGAAATAATTAAAGCAAAAATTACCATAACAACTCCAAGGGTAATCAAGGCCGGTCCTACAATTCGTTTCAATTTAGATCTTGAACCTTTGGAACTTAAATGCTTTGTTTCCATACTCATATTGTGCCCTACGGAGTCAAGTTTTAATACGATTTTTGAACTTTGATGCAAATTGGCCAGACTATGAATACGCTTTGACAGTGGCAGATTCACATCTAACAGACTCCGGAATTGTTATTGACAGCCGTTACCGCCTCATTGCCCCGCTTGGCACTGGCTCGGGCAGCCAAGTCTATTTGGCTGACGACATTCGGCTTCGACGACAGGTGGCCGTTAGAGTTCTTCGCAGAACCTATGCGGACGATCCATTATTTC
>CABZWT010000050.1:0-8721 GCA_902529525.1 Actinomycetota bacterium | reverse complement strand
ACGGTAGTTGGAGATATGAATTGGCCTACCCCGATGTGCCGACCTATGAATTCCTTCCTGGTTGGATTGAAGAATGCCACTGTGAAGACCAAGGTTGGGGCTGGGTAGACGTCAACGATGACGGTATCGAAGAATGGAGAGCACCTGATGGTTCTCTATGGGGCGAAATCGAAGGGATATGGCAACTACTAAATGAGGATGCCACTCCCACCGAAGAATCAGATACCGAACTAACCTACTACGGTTCGTTACCTGGTTTCGGAGATACCTGCTTTGAGAACCCAGGAATAACAGAGCAGCCAACACCTGAACCTACTCCGACGCCAACGCCACGGGAGTGGCCAACGCCGCAGCCAGACCCAACGCCACAGCCAGACCCAACGCCGACAACACCCGGAGTAGCATATTCTGCGCCATATACAAATTATGGAGACACGAGCTGTAGAGCATTCTGGACGCGAGTCCAACCAATGGGGACCCCTCAGGCTCCCGGGTATCGGGTTGAGCTTAGCGTGACGTCAAGTCTGGGAACTGTTGTCCGAGCAAGGGAAATCGCTACTGTGGACATAGTCGATGGCATCTGGCAAGAGACGTTCCTTGCTTCTGAATTCTGGACTGGGGTAACACAATGGCCTGCACTAACTGCTGCTGGTGGAGATCCCACTTGGGAACTCACTGGGTATGCTCTCCCTGCTGGTCCAGGTGGACCTCTCGGGCCATCAGAGACGATGACTGGAAGTATTTATACAGCTAACTGCATCTCTGAATAATACGGCAGAAACCTGAACGATTCTGGATGGATCGTATGTTCCTCGGCTGGGGCATGCGATCCATCAATCGTTATTTCCTGGTATTCCGGTTTTACGTGGGCTATTTGTTTGATCCGAGAAGAACACCGGTCAGCATGTCTGTAAGCGTTTCCACATATTCGTCATGCGTATTCGGGAGTTTACGCCCGACAGAGACTTGTTGAGCTCGGGTAGCTGTCATTGCTGTCATAAGCATAATCATGGCGAGCACACGTTGGGCGTCAGTTTCTTTCTGAAGAATCTCGAGGATGTATCGAAGGTGTTCATGGACATTATCGTCCTCAAAGGAAGCGATAAATTCCCAATCGGTCATCCACCCTCGCAATTGGTCTACGATCCGCAGGTAGTGGCATCCATTCTCCGTGTGAAGGCAATTGGCATAAACTTCAACTAGGAGATGCACGAGCTCACGTGTCGTCGGGTTGTCCCCTATTTGTGCAAGTCGTTCTGAGCGAGCGTCATCCAACTCTTTACCTCTTCGGGATAGCAACGCGATTATGAGTTCGTTGCGAGTCCCGAAATGATAATTTAGGGCTGATTCATTCTTCTGGCCAGCGGCTTCTGTAATCTGCCGATTCGTTACCGCGTACACACCATCTTCAGCGAACATTTTCTCAGCGTGATCAAGTAACCGTGTTTTCGTATCTGTACTGTTGCGAGGCATGAGATATCTGAATGTCCTATTCGCTTATGCACTTATCGGCAATATCGCAGATTCTGGGATTATGCTGACTTGACTTGCTTCGTCAGGTAATTCGTTATTGAACGTTTGATACTTGGGTTCTGCCATTGCACGGTATTTCGTGGTTGAATGCACAGGGTCTGTATCAAATTCAGGTATAACCTGATCGCCGAAGATTTCGAGCATCTCTTGGACTTCTTCGTGCTGCATACCCTCGACTGGTAGCCCAAAGACAACTTGGTCGCAGCCAACTGATTGGTATGCCTGAAGTTGCTCAGAAACTTCTTCGGGATTTCCACAAAGCATGTATCCTGCTTCAATAATCATGTCGAGCATTTCATCAGTCCATTCGATGAGGGTGCTTGCTGGAGGATCTGGCCATGTAACTCCATCTGGTGATTTCGGCATCGTATCATGATAGAGATTCACCATAGTGACGAGGTATCCCCTACCGCGTGTCTTGGCGATCTCTCGGGCACGTTCTCGATCTTCGAGACAGATGACTCCGTTAGTCATCATGACGTTATTGTTCTGGAATTGACCTATGATTTCGACAGGGTTCTCAGCTGCTTCTTTGTATGCTTCTAATCTTCCACGTAGGTTGTGAATTGGTTCGAAATTGAACGCTATAGCTCCTATTCCAAGAGATCCTGCTTTTTGAAACGTTTCAGGATTGCCACATGCTACCCATATAGGTGGATGTCCTTTCCCATACGGCTTTGGCAAAATGTTGTGCGGACCTGGCACTGACCAGCCGTTTCCTTCGAATGAGTAATCTTTTTGTTCCCACATGCGTGGAATTTCACGGATCACTTCATCCCACATCGCTTTCGTTTGCGAAGGTAAAGTTCCGCTGAACGTTTTAAGTTCGTGGCTTCCGGCGCCTCGCCCTGTTCCGAATTCGAAACGATTATTGGTGACATGGTCGAGCATGGCAGCCCGTTCAGCTATCCGCACCGGATGTTCTTTGGTCGTTGGAAGGCTGGTAATTGCTGAACCAATATGAATTCTTTCAGTTTGTGCCGCTACCCATCCCATGAGTGGTGCTGGGGCAGACATGTGGCTGTACTCGACTAGAGCATGGTGCTCGCCGTACCAGATATATTTCCAGTTATTCTTGTCAGCGATCACGGCGTACTCTGATTCGCGCATGAGTTCTGTATGTTCCGCTTCGGTATCATGTGCGGCTGGTCCGGGAATATACCCATTGCTAAAGATTCCAAATTCCATTTTTTCTCCCAAGTTATCGGCAGCACGACTTGTAATTAATGTAGGACATTAGAACTGGAGAGTCAACTCTGTTGGCGAAAACATGATTTTTTGGCTATTTTCGACAGAACCCCGAAAAGAGGAAGTAATCATGGAAATTGGTGTCGTTTATCCGCAAACAGAACTGAATGGGGACCCAGAAGCTGTCCGGGCCATTGGCCTTGCAACTGAGGAATTGGGGTATGACTACTTGCTCGCGTATGACCATGTTGTCGGCGCTGACCATGCAGAACGCGACCCTGAACTCTGGGGTCCATACACCGACAAAGATCCGTTCCATTGCCCATTTACAATGTTTAGCTACCTTGCAGCAATTACTGAGCGCATCGAATTCGCTTCCGGAGTGATCATCCTCCCACAACGGCAGACAGCCCTTGTGGCGAAACAGGCCACCGATGTTGATCTTCTATCAGGCGAACGCTTACGACTAGGAGTTGGCACCGGATGGAACTACGTCGAATATGACGCCCTAGGACAGGACTTCAACTCACGAGGAAAAAGATTAACTGAACAAATTGAACTCCTTCGCCGCTATTGGGATGAGCCTCTATTTAGTTTTCAGGGAGAATTCGATCAGATAGATAGAGGAAACATTAATCTTCGACCGAATCGACAGATCCCCATCTGGCTGGGCGGCTTCAGTGAAATAGCTTTCCGCCGAGCAGGAAAGATTGGTGACGGATTTATGTTTGCCGGAGATTTCGAAAGATGCAATGAAGGCCGCACGCGTGTGGAACATTACCTAGAAGAGAACGGCCGACCAGTAGATGAATTTGGATTAGAGCTTATTGCGTTACGTGGACGAACGCCAGCGGAAGCTGCTGATGCCATGAAACGATGGGAAGACCACGGTGGCACTCACGCGTGTGTTGTAACAATGAATTGCGGGTTGACGAATCTCCAAGAACATCTTGATTTCATTGCCGAGACTAGAGATCTCCTGTCATAGAGCACCCGTAGGGAAAAAGCTTACGGCGAACCGGTTGTTGGTAGTGGCCGAAAAGAATTAGCTATCCCGCTCATATCACCTCATTAAACCGTTGGACTGCTCCGGAAAGATAATCGGTTGCTTCTTCAACTCCTGTTGGGATAGGGAGATACGCGCGGAAGTCGGTTACCCCACTGGCAACCAGTGATGGAACATTTTCCATTGTGGCTTCAATATTGATCGTGTCTTCCTCGCGCACAATTGGGAGAGTGCCCACAACTGCTATTGATGAAGGGTCGCGGCCAAATGCTGAGACTGCTTCTCTCATCGATTCAATACCGTTAGAAATATTAATAGCGTCCTCGCCCCATGGAATCCAGCCATTCCCGAATTTCGCCAAGCGGGTCATTGAACGCTTATTTACCGTTCCGCTGACCCACAGGGGAACTCCAGGTTTCTGTGTCGGTTTCGGCATAGCGTGTATGGAGGAAAAAGTCAGCTCAGGAGAATCATAGGAAGCAGTTTTTTCAGACCAGATCAGCTGGCATACTTCAAGTGTGTGGTCCAGCAGTCGACCGCGGGATGAAAAATCCAGACCGCATGCCTCATATTCTTCCTTCTGCCAACCGACACCTACCCCAAGGTCAACTCTTCCTTCTGAGAGGACATCGAGAGTCGCTACAGATTTAGCTAGAGCCGCAGGGCGGCGCAGCGCAGCTAGAAGGATACTTGTCCCTAACCGGATGTTGGAGGTACGGCCGGCAATAACAGAGAGCACAGTCAGAGGGTCTAACCACAGCCCATCAGGGCCAGTGGGTTGCTTCCCGCCGCTGAGCCCCCCAAGAGTCGGATCTGCATACGCGTCAAGGTTCTCGCCAAAAACAACATGGTCAGAAACGACAACTTTCCCAATTCCAGCCCGGTCAGCTGCAACAGCTTGATCAATTACCGGACTCCAAGACTCGGGTTCTTCAGAAGCGAATGTTCGAAGCTGTAAAGAGAGATAGGGTTTGTCCTTCATAGTGGTGTCCTTCCACTTCGAGATTAACTTCAAGGATAGAAGACAACCAGTTCGTCGTTGAATCGTTTCGCGGCTAAAAATGAGATATGCGTCTTCTCTATATTGATATCGATACCCTTCGCTCAGATCATCTTGGATGTGCCGGCTATCATCGGGATACAAGTCCGAACATCGATCTCCTTGCAAGCCAAGGTACCCAATTTGAGAACGTGTATGCGTCCGATGTTCCGTGCCTTCCCAGCCGAACTGCTTTTATAACTGGCATGTTCGGCATCCGTAATGGCGTGGTCAATCATGGAGGGCTTGCGGCTGACTTAAGGCCAGAAGGACCCAGCCGGAATTTCTTCGGACGGTTTTCTCTCGGGTCGTGGGCGTCAGTATTTTTCCTTTCCGGTTGGCATACAGCCTCAATTTCTTCATTTCCTTTTCGCCATGGGGCAAGTTGGTGGAATAGCGGATTTATGGAAGCTATGAATCTGATGCGCGGATTTGGAGGAGAACGCGCCGATGAGGTTCTACCGAGCGCAATCGATTGGCTTGATAGGAAAGGGAAAGATGATGACTGGCTCCTTCACGTGCACCTTTGGGATCCCCATACTCCCTATACGACTCCGGAGGACTATGGAAACCCTTTTGCGGGTGACCCTATTCCTGATTGGCATACCGAAGATGTCCGTTTGGCGAACTGGGAGCTTTCAGGACCGCACTCGGCTCAAGAGCCGTGGGGATTCCGCCCGGACGAATGGGGTGACCCTCCTGCACGGCAACCATGGGATGCATCATCAATGGACGCGCTGAAGCAGATTTTTGATGGCTACGATGTTGGCGTTCGGTACGCTGATGACGCTGTCGGAGTGTTGCTGAACAAATTAGACGATCTCGGGATCCGTGATGAAACCGCTGTGTTGATCAGTTCAGATCACGGAGAGGCTTTCGGCGAGCTCGGCGTCTACGCAGATCATCAAGCTGCTGATGAAGCTACCTGCCATATCCCCGCTGTCCTATTCTGGCCCGGCCTCGAACCCCAAATAAATTCAGGACTCCACTATCACTTAGATATTGCAACAACAGTTGCTGATCTTGCAGGAGTCAAAATTCCAAAACATTGGGATGGGCAGTCATTGGCGGATGACCTTAACCAGAAAACCGATGGGGGAAGAGATCATCTGGTGCTTTCGCAGGGTGCGTGGTCTTGTCAACGTTCGGTCAGGTGGAAAGATCATCTCTATTTACGGACGTGGCATGATGGCTACCATGGCCATTGGAATGAAGAAATGCTTTTCAACATTTCAGAGGACCCCCATGAGCAGCATGATCTCGCTGGCTCAGCGCCAAAGCTAACGAGTGAGGGGTCTTCGATCTTAGAAGATTGGACTGATGAACAATTGTCAAGGAGCTACAGCCCTGAAGATCCTATGGAAATCGTTTTGGATGAGGGGGGACCTTTTCATGTCCGGGGACATCTTCCGTCATACCTCGAACGTCTAAGAGCTACTGGGCGTTCCCACTGGGCTGATGTTCTAATTGAAAGACACCCAGAAGCAGCATCGGAGAAGTAAATACCGAGATGTGCACCTCAGGAAATCCTCGGTTCTAGAACTTTATTTGTCCGCCACCGTCGAGCACTATGGCTTGGCCGGTGATCCAACTTCCAGAATCAGCGGCGAGATATAAAGCGGCGGCGGCAATATCTTCAACTTCACCTAGACGTTTCAGCGGATATTGCTGCGCCACCATATCTCCACCGTCGCCTTCCCAGAGCATTCGGGCAAAATCCGTTTTGATTAACCCCGGACATATTGCATTCACCCGCACCTGGGGAGCTAGTTCAGCGGCGAATTGTTTCGTCATATGGATTAAGCCTGCTTTAGTGACATCGTAAACGCCCAGCATTGGATTCGTTTCTAATCCCCCGACCGAAGCGATATTTAAAATAACTCCGCCGTTATCCTTCTGATATTTCTGCCACACCATCTGAGTCCAGAGAAAGGGCGCTGTCATATTGACATCAATAGTTTTTTCCCATCGGGGTAAATCAGCATCTATCATTGGCCCCGCATAAGGATTCGTCGCAGCGTTATTGACCAAAATATCGACCCCGCCGAATAATTCGATGGTGCGATCAATGGCTTGTTCCATATGTTCAGGGTCTCCAACATTCCCTGCTTCCCATTCGCACCCGCCACCGATTTCGTCGGCAGCGCTCTCACATACCTCTGCCTTTCGGCTGGTTATCATCACCTTCGCCCCAGCATCTGCAAAGCCCTTTGCGATAGCTTTGCCGATCCCTTTTGATCCGCCGGTTACGAGTGCAGTTTTTCCTTCTAAAGCTAGTTCCATATCTGAAGCTTAGAAGATCACCTGAGATAATGCTCGTTTGATCGTTCGGGTTGGACCAGATACTTTTTGAATGATCTAATACCTATAGATCCAATTTTCTATCTAGATGTAGGAGCACCCCGTGGCTATAGATTTCTCCCTAACACCCGAACTCGAGGAAATACGGCTACGAATCCGTACTTTTGTCGATGATGTGATCAAACCGGCAGAATCAAAGCTCGAAGGTGGGGAAAGTGGCGAACCACTTGAAGGTAAAGAACGAACCGAGATTTTAATCCAGCTTCGCAAGCAGGCGCATAAGGAAGGGATCTGGCTACCCCATATGCCCGAAGAATGGGGCGGTATGGGCCTTGGACATGTTGAATTAGCAATGGTCCAAGCTGAGGCAGCTAAATCCTATTACGGGCCATGGGTTTTTAATTGCCAAGCTCCTGACGAGGGAAACATGCACACGCTCCTCCACTGGGCCACTCCAGAACAAGCGGAGAAGTATCTCAAACCTCTCTGCCATGGGACCACATGGTCGTGTTTCGCTATGACTGAACCTGAGGTCGCTGGTTCAGACCCAACGCTGATTCAGACCAGTGCCTATGAGGATGGCGATGAATGGGTCATCAATGGGCACAAATGGTTCATCTCAAACGCTCACCGTGCGAACTTCGCTATTCTTGTCTGCCGAACCGAAGAGAACCCCGATATTCCCCAAGCAGCAAACTCAGCATTCATTATCGACCTTCCCACCGAAGGCTGGAACGAGATTCGCCAGATTGAAACAATGCACGGAGGCACCGGCCATAGTGAAATAATCATTGAAGACCTCAGGGTACATAAGGACCAAATGCTCGGCGGTCGAGGACAGGGGCACCTTCTTGGACAATACCGTTTGGGCCCGGCTCGACTTGCCCACTGCATGCGGTGGATCGCCCAGGCAGAAATGGCGTTAGACATGATGGTCGACAGATCATTGAACCGGTTCTCCCACGGGTCGCTTCTCGCTGAGAAACAAGGTATCCAATGGATGATCGCTGATTCGGCAATGGAACTGTATCAAGCAAAACTGATGGTCCTCCACGCCGCCCATAAGATCGACAGGAAAGAAGACTTTAAAGCTGAGGTTTCCATGGCGAAACATTTTGTGGCGAACATGCTCGGACGTGTCATTGACCGTTCTATTCAAGTACATGGAGCTCTCGGCTACTCAACGGATACGCCGCTGGCACACATGTACCAGCACGCCCGGTGGGCAAGATTCGCTGATGGAGCAGACGAAGTGCATCAAATGCGCATCGCGCAACGAACCATCGCCGCCTACACTGACGAAGGTTCCACAAGAAGAGCGACAGGAAACCTACCCATATAGGACCAACCGGAATTAGATCAGGTCATTGAATTCTTCTGGGAAATCAAAAACGTCGCATGACTCTAATCCATGGCTAAGTCGCGCCAACGAATGATAGCGGCGTCCCGCAATCATCCATGAGCCAGCATCCTTCAAATACTGATCATGGTAAACACCAAAAATAGTTGACCACATGCCTGTATCTTTCACACGGCGCATTTCGCTCATCCATAATCGTCCTCCAGCCGCCTCACCGGAATCGTCAATAGTGACGACCGAGTTGCGAATAACGAACTGGAAAAAATCAAAAGCTTCTAATGACTCAGCGATAAA
>CABZWT010000049.1:0-8801 GCA_902529525.1 Actinomycetota bacterium | reverse complement strand
GGCTATACAAGAGGAAAGAACTGTGACGATGCGAGACGTTGAAGAGAGATCTCCTGGAGTAACGTATCAACAGCTTTTGGATGATGATACGCACCCTGTGCCCGATGTTCTCCGGATGGAATCTACAAAAAGTTTTGGACCTGATGAATTTCCAATAACTCGGTATACGACTCGCGAATGGCATGAGGCTGAAAAAGAAAAACTTTGGTCCCGAGTCTGGCAATATGCTTGTAGAGCCGACGAGATTCCTGAAGTTGGCGATTATTACGTTTACGAGATTGTTGGTAGAAGCTACATCGTCATGCGCAGTAGTCAAGAAGAAATAAAAGCCTACCCCAATGCCTGCCTACATCGTGGTCGGCGATTAAAGGATTATGACGGTCGATGTTCAGAAATTCGATGCCCATTTCATGGCTTCGCATGGGAACTAGATGGAGAACTCAAAGACGTTCCGGCAAAATGGGACTTCCCGCATGTTGAAGCGGAATCTTTTCACCTTCCAGAAGTTCAGGTAGGAACATGGGCAGGATTTGTTTTCATCAACCCCGACCCCGATGCAGAATCACTTGAGGAATTCATCGGAGATCTTGATGACCATTTTCAAGTATGGGATCTCGAGCGACGCTACAAACAAGCTCATGTCGCCAAAATAATTCAAGCAAACTGGAAAATAGCCCAAGAAGCGTTTTGCGAAGCATTTCACGTAAATGCTACGCATCCTCAAATCATGGCATACCTTGGCGATACCAATTCTCAGGTTGATGTTTGGGATAACTTCGCTCGTGTTATTAGTCCTGGCGGAACACCTAGCCCACTACTTGAATATGATGTAACCGAAGATGATCAACTCCGAGCGATGTTGGACACCAGCTATGACAAAGAGTCCCCTATCGAAATCCCTGAAGGAACAACCATGCGGGCACACGCTGCTCAGATGTCGCGAGATCGGTGGAGGCCAATGGCAGGTGACTGGGTTGACTCAATGTCTGATGCAGAGATGATGGACAGTATTGACTACACACTCTTTCCCAATTTTCACCCTTGGGGGGCGTTTAATCGTATCGTGTACCGATTCCGCCCTAATGGGGACGATCACCGAAGCTCAATCATGGAATGTATTTTCCTTGCCCCTTATCCTGAAGGTAACAAACCCGAACCTGCCCCAATTCACTGGCTCAATGAAGATGAAAAGTTCAGCGATGCCCCTGAACTCGATACTCTGGGGAAAGTCTTTGATCAAGACGTTTTCAATATGGGCAAAGTCCAGCTTGGCTTGGAAACAACCCAAAAAACTGGTGTTGTGCTCAGCAATTACCAGGAATCGAAAGTCCGCTGGTTGCATCACAAGCTCACCGAATGGTGCGGGGAGGATGAGTAATGTCGCATGGCCTCGTTCACCCATTCTCAAAGGCCCTATACGTGAAAACAGCAGAAGGCAACATTGAAGTAAACGATGGTGACCGCCAAGGACTTTTCCGCATTGATGGCTCTTGGATCGAAGGCGAATTACGTGAATGTGACCCCCAGTTGTGTGGCTGGGTTGGGGGACCACAAATAGAAAACCATCGGGTCGGAAAAGTAGAAAAATGATTTACCCGGTTCCTTACCGGCAAGATTCACTGTAATAGGCGCGAATGGGCTTCCCTAAAGACCTTCGAGTAGTCGAAACGATGATCGGCACCCGTGCCGGTGAGCTTGCAAAATTGAACTACACAAATCTCACTGGGATGAAAGACAAAGAAACTGAAGGTTTTAATTTCCCCGCCCAGTACATGTTCAAAGACGTTCCCTGGAGTGACCAGGCCAGAAAAGTTACCAAAGAGCCTGAACCTCCTCAAGGAGCTGACTTGCTTCTCCCATATATGGATAAACACAACATACAAATAGCGATGGTGGGAGTAGGGCCCGGAGAGGAGCGCTCCGCTGCTCGAGCAGCTATAGAGAATTACCCTGATCGTTTCATTGGATGCCACGAACCCGACCCAAACGACGTCATGGGTTCCATCCATACAATCCGGAAACTCTTCCACGATGGGCACATTCGGGCAATTTCAGCCTTTCCAGCAGGGAGAGTCCCGCAAGTTCCCATCAATGACCCCAAAATGTACGCCCTCTACGCGACATGTGTCGAACTCGATATTCCAATTTTCTGTTGCGCCGGAATACCGGGACCGCGAGTCCCATATCAAGCACAACACGTCAAACTTATCGATGATGTCATGTACGACTTCCCTGACCTGCGCTTTGTCACTCGACATGGATGCGAACCATGGGAAGATCTAGCAGTAAAACTTATGTTGAAATGGCCGAACCTCTACTACTCAACGTCCGCATTCGCCCCGAAATACTACCCAACGGCGATCATCGACTTCGCCAATACAAGAGGCGCTGACAAGATCATCTACGCCGGATACTTCCCGATGGGACTCCATATCGACACAATCTTCGAACAACTCCCGAACGTGCCATTCCGAGACCATGTATGGCCACAATTCCTTCGAGAGAACGCCATGAGAGTCCTCAAACTCGAGTCATAAAATCCCATGCTCATCCTCCGCTTCGACTTCCGACTCAAACCAGATAGCCCAACAACAATGCAGGAGCTCTACAGCACGGCATTAGACATGTGCCAATGGGGCGAACGAAACAACGCTGCAACCGCAATGTTCTCAGAACACCACAGTTCCCCAGATGGCTATCTCCCATCCCCGATCATCATGGCGGCAGCTGCAGCCGCACGAACAGAAACGCTTACATTCAACGTAGGGGCCCTGCTGCTTCTCATGTATGACCCCATAAAACTCGCAGAAGATATCGCTGTTCTCGACCACTTAAGCGGCGGAAGAATCGGATACACAATAGGGCTCGGATACAGGGAAGAAGAATACGCGATGTTTGGCATTGACCTGAAGCAACGGGGCAAAGAAATCGAAGACCGCATCCACGCCCTCCGAAACGCTCTAAGTGGTGAACTTTTTGAATGGCGCGGGAGACAAATCCAGGTTCAGCCAAAACCAGTGACTCCGGGAGGTCCGATCATCGCCTACGGTGGTGGCAGTCGAGCAGCCGCTGAACGAGCAGCTCGACTGGGGATGATGTTCTTCCCACAAACAGCCGACTCTGCAATGGCAGCCTTCTACGACGCAGAAGCGGAAAAGGTAGGAAACCCAGCCGGTATGACTATGGGGCCAGAAGAAGGAGCCCCCACAACCGTCTTCGTCACAGAAAACCTTGACCAAGGGTGGGCCCAATATGGGCCATATATGCTTCACGACGCGACCTCATATAGAGAATGGATGGGAGAAGATAACAACTCTGCCAGTCTTAGCCAAGCATCAACGATCTCTGAACTGCGAGATGAAAACGGGCCATATAGGATCGTCACCCCCGAAGAAGCAGTTGCACTCATCAGTCAGTACCACCGACTGTCACTCCAACCCCTATGCGGGGGGATACCTCCAGATTTAGCATGGCCATCACTGGAATTAATTGAAAAACAAGTACTTCCGAATATTGCTTGATCAACTCTTACGACCCTACCCCTTTGAAGCGGAAATATCTTGTAGTATCAATCCGTGGTCCAGTTTCCATGAAAGGAAGCAATGAAAAAAATACTCTTACCTCTATTGGCATCCCTATTCCTCATACCCGCGTGCGGCGGCGGCGACTCTGATGATGGCCTCGAAGCCCTAGCTGACGCTATTGAATCACAGATCGAAAACGACGCAGAAGCAGCAGACTTTCTCATAGGTAAAGGTGCGTGTATCGCCGACAAAGCCATTGCATATGGAGCTGAAGAACTCGAAAAGAATGGAATAACTCTTGAAACAATCGATGACGACATAGAGACCCTCCCCGAAGGTGGTCAAGAAATAGTGATCAACTCCACACTTGACTGCCTCACAGCTTCCGATGTAGCAAAAGGAATAATGCAAGGAGCAGCGGAAGAAGGCGATGAGGTTTCTATGGAGGCCGCTTTATGTTACGCAGAAAACATGTCCAGAGAAGAATGGCGAGTGATTGTTAGTAGTGAGGAAAATTCAGATGAAGCAGGTGCAATATTCCTTGGATTAATAGCGGACTGCCCACAATTATTAGTCGAATTATTTATGGATGATATGGGAATAGATCGAAGCACTGCTGAATGTGCTGTAGAAGCACTATCTGGACCGCTCTTGTCATCACTAGCATCGGTGGGAGAAGGCGAAGAACCCGACATGGAAGACCTCGGAGAACTATTTGAGGCGTTTATAGGCTGTGGTGTTGACCCAGAAATGATGGGGTAATACGACTTCACCCACGTTCAGGCTATTGAGCCTATAAAAGGAATGGGGCTAGCCGGTCCAAACTCGAGTCATCGAAAGGGCTAAGCTGGGCCCGAGAAATTCCCTGCTCAGCGAGCCACCCCAACCCATCAGCTACCTTTTCAGGGCTCCCAAAAAATCGGCTGTAAAGGCCATCGCCCATTTTCGCCTCGATACCTTTGGTGAAATCATCAGTTCCAGCGTTGCAGAGAACAAACATCCCTAATTCAACATCCGAACGAACATCTCGCACTTTTTCGATCATCGACAAAAGGTGATCCTCTGGTACCTCTGCCAAAATACCCATATCCAATTTCCCGCCGCGTGTGGAAGCGCTTGAAGCCTTAATCTCTACCCTGTCCAGAAAGGGAGTAACTTCTCGGACTGTTCTCGGGCCACCAACTGAACCGATTAGCACTGGAGCATCATCACCAAGAGGACCTAAATTTTTTGTATCCACTTGGTAGTACTTACCGCTAAAGGAACAGGTACCTTCTGTCAGCAAAGAACGAACAATTTGGATTGCCTCGATGTACATTCCAGCCCTATCGCGAGGGACAGGATATTCCATACCAGCATCGACGACTTCTCCCTCAGCCCAGCCGGCACCCAAACCAAGCTCAAATCGGCCATCAGAGACCTTATGTAAAAGAAGAGCGGCTTGAGCGACCTCTACGGGAGACCGCAACAGATTATTAACGAACGATGTAGTAACTTTCACTCGGCTAGTAGCTGACGCTATAGCAGTCGTTGCGACCCAGACATGGGGGAACGGCCGATGATCCGTATAGAAATGATCAGCGACTGAAAGAACATGCCAACCCTCATCCTCACGTTGACGAGCCCACTCACCGGGTTTCACAGTGACGTCCATAAGGTTCACTACATATTCCATATAGATCATCCTAGCTACAAGAGACACGCTAAACGTAGCCGCCGTACCCTAATCCTGCACTTACTGGCCTCTTGCCTTCTCTAACGCCGCTTGTATTCTGAATTCGGCCGCTAGTTGGCGCAGATACATCTCCTCATACAGGACATCAAGCACAGCTTGCTTTTGCTTCGCTTTAAATAATTGGTTAAGCAGTTTGTCGATCTTAGGCTCGATCACTTTTCCCCCATTTCCGCTGCGAACCCGATTCGACGCAGACGGCGAAAACATCCCTCGCTGGAGCTCCGGTACGTTCGGCAATTTCAAAAATAGTCGCACGCTTGTCATCGGAGAGAGCGAATAGAATACGAGAACGAGTATCAGATTCCATCTCGTTACTATGGCAGCAGGCTATGACATTGTCTGACATGGCATACAAAAGCTTCCGCCACGCTAAAACTTGAAGGGGTGATTCTGTAAATTAGAAGAGTCTCGTTGGAACAGCTTCGAAGGTATGGTTGAATCAGATTATGGAGAACTACACCAAGAGGAAGATATTAAGCGCGCTGGCTCTATCCTTCATGCTGCTTTTTCTCGGAGCAGAAAGGCTCTCTGCTCATACTTCATTGCTGGACTCTTCCCCAGAGCGAGGAAAGAGTGTGTCAGGACTCCAAGAAATAGAACTCACCTTTGCCGGTGGATTGATCAACGACGGTAAAGCAAGAATTACGCTTACTACAATCCACGATGGCAAAGAAATACCCATTGGTGAAACGATTTTCGTTTCGGATTTCATCCTCCGAGCTGATGTTCCAACAGATCTCAAACCAGGGCGATATGTAGTTCGCTATAGAGTCACCTCCCTTGATGGCGACCTCAACGACGGTGGCTATTTCTTTGATCTGTTAGCTTCAAAAGGCAACGATGCTATATGGATAGTTCTGGGCGTCGGCATTTTCACTATCGCTGCTGTTTTAGCAGTACTAAAAAAGAATCCAAAGAAGGAGGAAGAATGAGCTCGCCAAGAATTCCACCACTTGACGTTTCATCACTTAACGATGAAGCCAAAAACGTCCTTGAACCGATCTTAGAAGCAGGACGACCCTGGAATATATTCCTTACCTTGGCCCAGCACCCCGACCTTGCTCGACGATGGCTCGTCTTCTCAAACCATGTCCTATTTAAATCCACTATCCCAGCACGTGAACGTGAGATCGCTATTCTTCGAACAGGGTGGCTGTGCCAATCGGAATATGAATGGGCGCAACATGAACTCATAGGAGTCGAAGCAGGCCTAACTCAAGAAGAAATCGAACGCATCAAAGAAGGCCCAAATGCTAAATGGGGCACACTCGATGCACTCATTATCAACGCAGCCGACGAACTATTTGAAGAAAAGAAAATTAGCGATACAACGTGGGAGGGCCTTAAGTCATACTGGGACGATCGCCAAATGATGGATCTAGTTTTCGCAGTAGGGCAGTACACGCTGGTCTCTATGGCTTTGCGCACCTTTGAGGTTCCACTAGATGATTTTCTCACCGGATGGGATGAAACATGATTAAGGGCAGATTCTGGCTTTAATATAGGATCAGAAGACAAGCCAGAACCTAGACAAATGTCTATGAGGTTGCAATGAAATACATATTAGGTTTACCGACAGACCAGGTTCAGCTAATTGAAGAATTCGGTACAGCAGAAGCTATCGCTGAAATAGCTTCAAAGGCAGAAACGTTCGGCTACCACGGGGTTTTTGTGACAGACCACCCAATTCCCCCAGCTTCGTTCATATCAGCCGGCGGCCACCACACCCTTGATCCAATGGTCGTCCTTGCAGCAGCTGCAACAGCTACCAATGGGTTAAAAATATTGACCAATCTATTGATCGTCGCCTACCGAAACCCTTTCCTCGCTGCAAAATCCATCGCAACTCTTGACAGTATTTCCAACGGGCGGCTGATACTGGGTGTCGGCGCTGGATATCTTAAAGAAGAGTTCGAAGCAGCCGGTGTTCCTTTCGAAACTCGAGGTGAAATTCTAAACAACCACCTTGAAACAATGCAGCAGGTATGGTCCGGAGAACCTGTATCAATTGAGGGGGATAGCTATGAAGCCAAAGAAGTCGTAGCACTTCCAAAGCCAACTAAACAGTCCGGTCAGTATTCACCCCCGATATGGGTCGGCGGAAACTCAAGTAACGCAATGGACCGGGTTGTCCGCTTCGGTCAAGGGTGGATTCCAATGCCAACGCCAAAAGGCGTCGACAAGTTTGTGAAAACCAGTCCAATTACTGACCTGGACTCCCTCGAAAAGCGCATCAACTCCCTTATGGAGAAATGGAATCAAAATAGCAGAGCAGGAAAGCCCAATATCGCTATTGGCCCCTGGGATGCGGGGTATTTCGGCACAAACAGCTGGGATCCTGAAACCTATTCGACCCGTATTGGCCAATTAACCGGCCTCGGTGTTACCCATGTTCCAATAATGCTTAGCGGTTTAGGTAGCGACTCTGGCTCTACTCGAGCGGGATTTCTCGAACGTGTTGAGAGTTTTGCAGAATTTGCTGGACTACTGGGGTAGGGATTCCTAGAAGAACTCGTTTACGCAGGCGTCCCATGAAGATCGATTAATTCCCAGAGCGCGTCAACATGGTGCCGTTCGGTCCAGGTTGACCCGATGGAAACTCGAATAAATTGCGTTTCGTCAATCATTGAAGGCGTCACGTATGCAGTCCCACTCGCATTGACCGCATCAGCCAAGGATTTGGTCAAATCATTTCCTCCAACATGGCGGAAACACACCAAAGCGAGGGTACGTGGAGCGGTGATTTCAAAGCGTCCGTCTGCCTGTATTCGATCTTCAAGCTCTTTCGCCCAATCGACATGGGATCTTACGAAGTCACGTAATTTTTCAGCGCCGTATGACCGAAGCACAAACCACAATTTTAAAGCTCGGAAACGTCGTCCTAGCGGAACATGCCAATCTCGGTAATCGATAGCTGCCGGATCTCCCGATGATTCATTCTTCAAGTACGCAGGAAGAATGCTTAGCGCATCAATTAGTTTTGAACGGTCGGCTGCCCAAAAAACAGAACAATCAAAATTTGTCAATAGCCATTTATGCGGATTGAACGTATAGCTATCGACAAGTTCAACTCCATCTTGAAGATTCCGGAACTCAGGGCAGATCATGGCACTACCTGCGTATGCTGCATCAGCATGGTGCCACATGCCATGGTCCTTGGCGATGGCAGCTATCGGACGAATCGGGTCCATAGCGGTTGTGCTAGTAGTCCCAACCGCCGAACAGACCCAGGTAGGAACTAGTCCAGAAGCTAAATCCGCTTCTACCTGATCTTCCAAAGCATTGACATCTAGAGCAAAAGATTCATCTACTCGAATGGAGCGAATATGGCGGTAGCCGGCGATTCTTGCCCCCTTCTCAATTGAGGAATGGGCTTGCTCGGACCCATATGCCACCAAAGAATCTGTAGCGTGTCCAGCCTCCACGGCGTGATGCCTCGCAATAGCTAAGGAAAGGTGAGTTGAATCAGAAGCACTCATTTGGAGGACACCACCGCCTGGACCAGTATCAATCCGCCAAGTCGATGGAAGGCCGAGAAGATC
>CABZWT010000048.1:0-8871 GCA_902529525.1 Actinomycetota bacterium | reverse complement strand
TCTTGAATCTGTTTCAGGTCTTTCGACTACATCTCTGACAAACGTTGTACCTGAGTCTTTGGGGAAAAGCGTTCTTCTATTTCGTTCCTTGACACAGTGGTTAGGCGGAATCGGGGCGCTAATAATGGTTTTTGTCGCTCTACCCGAAGCAGGAAGAGCAGAAGAGTTTGATGTTGCTTTTGCAAAGTCATTTACTTCCCAAAAAGTCTCAGAAACTTTACTTCGTTTAGGGAAACTGTATGTCCTGTTGACACTAGGAACATGTGTAGCATTTGCAATCTCCGGGATGACAATCTTTGAAGGTCTGTGCCATTCGTTAACTTCAGTTTCTTCCGGAGGGTTTAGCACCAAGAGCATGTCAATAGCTGGATTTGGATCATCCACTATTGAATGGGTAGTGGCCATAGCAATGTTCTTTACTGGAATTAATGTCGTGATCTTATGGTGGATGTGGAAAAGGAAATTTTCGCGGATCGTAGAGAATTCTGAATTTCGCATATATCTACTTCTCGTTGTTACCGCAACGATCCTCTTTTCCATTTGGCGGCGGGATGTGGAATCGTTCTGGGCCGTTATACGCGAAGGGTTTTTCCTTTCCAGTTCTCTTCTTAGTACTACCGGATTCTCTACAAGTAGTTGGGATTTTCCCTCCGGAATGGCAGTTATGGTTCTGCTTCTATTAGGTGTTGGAGCTATGGCAGGGTCATCTGGTGGGGGATACGGATCAGCGCGTGTGTTGCAACACTATCGGTTTGCCAGAAGAGAATTAACTCAACAATTAAAACCAAGTTCAGTTCGCGTTGTGAAGATAAGTGGAAAAGTGATTGATGAGAGAGCTCTTCAACGCCTTCACGGTTTTACCGCTATATTCATTTCTCTAGTCGCAGCAGGAGCATTCCTCATCGCACTTGCTAACCCAAACAGCACTCCTATTGAGGCACTCAGCTTCTCACTAACCTGCTTAGCTACTGCAGGGCCATTTCTCGCAAGTAGTCCTGTTGACTCTGGGATAGAATTCAATACGGTTACTCATATCGTCTCTTCAATGTTAATGCTTTTGGGGCGCTTATCTATCTTCCCCATCGCCTACCTTGGTGTCGCTTTTCTCCGAACGCTTAGAGAAGGCCCATTGAGGAGAATTGGATTTAAGGCTAAGAGATCATGAGAATAAACCCGAACCTATTCACAGAAGGCCCAATTGATTCTCCTACCTTAAACATTGTGGGACTGGCATTAGCTTTCCTAAGCCCCGGCCTTTTTCTCGCTGGTCTAGTGGAGTGGTTCTCCGATAGTTCGCATAATGAATGGGCATTATTCGCCTCAGCTGGGATTTCATTAAATATTGGTTTAACGCTCCGTGCATTGACAGAGATCTCAGAAGAAGTAAAACCTCTGTCGATGTTCTCAATGGTGGCATGGTCTTGGGTCGCTTGTTCCGTAATGGGGTCATTACCATACCTATGGGGTGGGGTTTTTTCTTGGGGTAAATTCGATAACGCGCTTTTCGAATCTATATCCGGTTTCTCTACTTCAGGGTCAACTGTATTGGAAGATATCGAAAGCTTAGGGAAAGGCATGCTGCTTTGGCGCCAACTTACTCAGTGGTATGGCGGTATGGGAATGATCGTATTGGCTACGGCAGTGCTTCCAAGGCTTGGAGTTGGAGGGTTAGCTCTAATGAGTAAAGAGGCTACAGGCCACAAGTCAGACATGTTCAGGGCTAGCGCTACCAAAACAGCTAAAACCTTATGGACAGTTTATTTTGCTACGACGCTAGTAATCGCGATTGCCTTGTGGATTACACCCGGCCCAACGTTATTTGATTCAATAACTCACGCATTGACAACTGCAGCAACAGGTGGATTCTCGACCTACAACTCCTCAGTGGGGTATTTCGACTCTGTAGCGGTTGAAATAATTCTTATCGTAGCGATGCTCTTTGGTGCCATAAGTTACACCTTGCATTACAAGGCTTTCGCTCAAAGGGAAAAATATATTTGGTTTCGCTCATCCGAAACTAGAGTATTTTTGGGCGTTACGTTCACTTCCGCCCTGATTGTGACGCTGATAAATGCCTCAGATGATCTTGGATCATTTTCCACTGTTCTTCGTGATTCGGTTTTCAATGTTGTAGCCCTAGCCACCTCAACAGGGTTCAGCAACGCGCGGCCAGAGGGAATAGGAGATTTTGTTCTGTGGGGCGCTGCTTCGCAGATCCTTGTCCTTTTTCTAATGACTGTCGGAGGAACAACAGGTTCTACTGCAGGAGGAATGAAAATTCTACGACTTCAAGTTGGATTAAAAGCTCTTAGAAGAGAATTGAGATTATTCGAACATCGAAAAGGTGTTTTTCCGATAACAATGGGGCGCGAGACCATATCAGACAGAGTTATTTCTTCTGCCTTAGCATTCGTGGCTCTATTCATCCTCTTTGTCATTCTCGGCACAATCGCTATCTCAGCATTGGGAAATGACTTAATGACATCCGCTAGCGGGGCTATCTCTGCGATGAGTAATATGGGGCCAGCTCTTGGAGAAGCCGGGCCGACGAGTAACTATTTGTCGTTTAGTCGTCCCGGACGATCGATTCTCGCATTTTTGATGATTCTAGGTCGATTAGAAATTTATGCTGTTCTATTGATGCTAGTGGCTCCAGCAAATCGATTCCTCATACGGAAGTAACCTTTTATTCGATCAGAAACGAATTGCAGAAACGCCTTAGATAATTTTGGTCTTTCACGCCACACATTTCACGCGCTGAGTGCATAGACAACTGAGGAATTCCAAGATCGATAGTTCTGACGCCAAGGTTCGCTGCATTTGTGGGCCCTATCGTTGATCCGCAACTGAGGTCACTTCTGTTCGCAAAGATCTGATAGGGGATCTCATTGTCAACGCATATCTGCTTGGCTAGAGCTTCCCCAACAGCATCGGTGGCATATCGCTGGTTTGCATTTCGCTTGATGACTATTCCCTCATTCAATCTTATGATGTGATCTAAGTCATGCCTTTCTAGATAATTCGGATGAGTAGCGTGTGCTCCATCTACCGAAGCGCATAAGGAATTCTCTAGGGCAACAGCTCGTGATTCAATAGAAAGGTTTGACATGATTCTGTTCAAAGTATTTGACAAAAAATTTCCTGATGCCCCAACAGACGACACGCTTCCAACTTCCTCGTGGTCGAACAAACACACTATTGGGGTCTTATCTAAGTCACGTTTATCTATTCCGGCTAATGCAGAGATAGCGGCATAACATGAGACCAAGTTATCTATTCTCCCTGAAGCCAGCCACTCACTCCCAGTGCCGAGTAAGTTCGACTCCTGCGCGTCATGTAACATCAGGTCCCAAGAGACAATATCACTCGTCGATACAGACAATTGGCTGGCAAGCCATTCGTTAAATATTGGAGGCTCTAGAGCTGAATCAGCCCAGATCGGCGAAAGTTGGATCTGTGGATTTAATTTCAGCCCTTTTTCATTTACATCTCTATCGAGATGGATCGCTAATTGAGGGACCCTGCAAATAGGTCTTTCAGATGAGAAGAGTATCTCTTCGAAAGAATTTTTTTTAACTATCACCCTTCCGGAGATCCCTAAATCTCTATCTAGCCATGAATTTAATAGGGGACTTCCGTAAGTTTCTATTGAAAGCTGCTCAACTGTGTTGCTCGCTCGTTGTTGTATGGGCTTTAAACGGAGATTTGGACTATCAGTATGAGCCCCTAAGAGCCTAAACCCGTTCTCGTATGGCAGGTCACTACTTTCTATCCAAGCAACAATGCTCCCATCTTTCACAAAGAAATTTCGGTCTGAGCGATCCAACCAACTGTCCCTTCCAGATATTTCATCGAATCCATGTCCTAAAAGAAGTTCCTTAGCGTTATTGATGGCATGGAAAGGCGATGTAGAGCTATCTAGGAATCTTCTTAGATGATTGATTTCTTGGCCTTCAACAAATTCCATGACAGTCATTCTGCCTGATGGCGGGTAGTTTTCCATCATGCATAAAAATTCTTTGGGAATAGAGGGTAAAAAGGTAGAATATGGGTATTGGCCCTCTTCGCCTGCACAGTATCCGAAAAATGAAGGAAGTCTTAATGACTATGAATCCAGATTTACCTCAGAGGCAAGGATTGTACGATCCTTCATTTGAGCATGATTCCTGTGGTGTGAACTTCATAGCTAACTTAAAAGGCCACAAAAGTCACAAGATCGTTTCTTCTGCTATCGGAGCACTTTGCCAGCTTCAGCATAGAGGAGCGTTAGGTTCAGAAGAGAACACGGGGGATGGAGCTGGGATTTTAATTCAAGTACCTGACAAATTCTTTAGAGCTGTCGTTGAATTTGAACTTCCGGAAGAAGGCGAATTCGTTACGGGTATAGCGTTTATGCCACAAGACTCTTCAGAATATGACCAAGCAGTTTCCTCTGTAGAAATGATCGCTGAAGAGGTAGGGTTTACCATACTGGGATGGCGTGACACTCCAGTAGATAGTTCAAATCTGGGCTCTGGGGCTTTAGGCACAATGCCGAAATTTTCCCAAATTTTCCTAACCTATACGACCGATGATGGCAGTTATCTATCTGGAATAGATCTAGACCGTAAGGCCTATATTCTGCGGAAGAGGTGCCAGCACGAAATTAAATTCGAAAGAGCAGATGTAGCGGGAGAAGGAATGGGAGGCATGTCGAAGAGACATTCGGGAGTATATTTCCCGAGCTTGTCATCTAGGACATTTGTATATAAAGGGATGTTAACTACCCCACAGCTAGGCGAGTTCTTTCTAGACTTGTCCGATGAGCGTGTAGAGAGTGCACTAGCCCTTGTTCACTCAAGGTTTTCAACAAATACATTCCCATCGTGGCCTCTTGCACATCCATATCGGTTTATTGCTCACAATGGAGAAATAAACACCGTTCAAGGAAACCGAAATTGGATGAGGGCTCGAGAAGCAGTACTTGATTCGGAAGCTTTCGGTAGTGACCTTGAGAAGCTATTTCCAATATGCACTCCAGGAGCATCTGATACCGCTGCATTTGACGAATGTCTGGAACTCCTCGTTTTAGGGGGGTATTCCTTACCTGAGGCTGTTCTTATGATGATCCCTGAACCATGGGAAAATCACGAAAGCATGGACGAGTCGCTAAAGTCTTTCTATAGGTACCATGCGACAAGAATTGAACCTTGGGACGGCCCTGCATCGATAATTTTTACCGATGGAGTAGTTGTTGGAGCGGTCCTTGACCGCAACGGCCTTCGACCTTCACGCTATTGGCTTACAGATGATGATTTAGTGGTGATGGCCTCTGAAGTAGGGGTCCTAGACATACCCAGCTCAAAAGTAATTGAGAAGGGAAGACTTCAGCCTGGAAAAATGTTCTTTATAGACACCGAACAAGGAAGAATCGTCCGAGATGCAGAAATTAAAGAGATGCTCTCGTCTGCTCAACCCTTCGGTAAGTGGTTGAACGAAAATGAAATATCGTTATCCGAGCTGCCAGATAGGCAGGTCGCTCGCCCAGAAGACAGCCCACTTCTCACCCGGCAAAAATTATTTGGCTATTCTAATGAAGAGTTGAAGCTTCTCATGGCTCCCATGTACTTGAGCGGGAAAGAAGCTATAGGTTCAATGGGGACAGACACACCTTTAGCTGTCCTTTCAAATCGCCCGCGTCTTCTTTATGACTATTTCAAACAACTCTTTGCGCAGGTGACAAATCCTCCGCTTGACGCAATTCGAGAAGAAATAGTTACCTCTACTTATGGGTGGTTAGGGCCAGAGCTCAACCTTCTTGAGAGCAAACCAGAATCCTGCCAGCGAATATTTCTGGAGCATCCAGTCATAACAAACAAGGAAATACTGCGTTTGCTAGATATTGATGGAGAGCTAAGTGGACAATCAGGCCATAATCAGTTTCAAACGGAAGTTATTCAGTGCCTCTATCCAGTTGATGAAGGGGGAAGCGGCCTACGAGCGGCGATAGAGAATACTCGAGCTTTAGTTTCCAAAGCGATCGAATCTGGTAAAAACCTGATCGTTCTTTCTGATCGAGGAGCCAGCGCAAGCCACGCACCTATTCCAGCATTGTTAGCGACTGCCTCAGTGCATCATCATCTAATCAGAGAAAAGACTCGTTCAAAAGTTAGTCTCATAATCGAGACTGGGGAAATGCGAGAAGTTCACCATCTCTGCCTTCTTCTTGGATATGGCGCTAATGCCGTAAACCCTTATCTTGCCTTTGAAACTATCGCAGATTTAATTGAGCGAAGAAGCGGTGAAGAGGGTTCAGCTATCACTATCGAAGAGGCATATAAAAATTATGTCAAAGCATTCGATAAAGGTGTGCTGAAGGTGATGTCTAAAATGGGCATATCTACAGTAAGGAGTTATATAGGGTCTCAAATCTTCGAAGCTATCGGATTGGGCAAGCCTTTAGTGATCGATGCATTCCCAGGAACGATGAGTAGATTGGGCGGAGTAGGATATGCGCAAATAGCTGAAGAGGTGAAATTTAGACACCAGATAGCGTTTCCAACAACGCCAACTCACCGGTCCCATCGACAATTAGTAGCTGGGGGAGAGTATCAATGGAGACGTGAAGGGGAATATCACCTGTTTAATCCTGAAACTATTTTTAAATTACAGCATGCTACGCGCCAAGGTAGATTCGATATTTTCAAAGAGTACACAAATCAAGTAAATGAACAAAGTACGAATCTAGCGACTTTACGTGGCTTGTTTAAGTTTAATTTTGATTCTCGGCCCCCAGTTCCTATCAGTGAAGTTGAGTCAATCGAAGAAATAATGAAAACATTCTCTACTGGAGCTATGTCATACGGCTCTATTTCTGCCGAAGCGCACGAAACCTTAGCAATAGCTATGAATAGAATCGGGGCAAAGTCAAATACCGGCGAAGGTGGTGAACATCCTAGTAGATATGAGCCAGATGAGAATGGTGACCTTCGAAGATCTGCAATTAAACAAGCGGCATCTGGCAGGTTTGGAGTTACGAGCGAATACCTTGTTAATGCTGATGACATTCAAATAAAAATGGCACAAGGGGCTAAGCCCGGTGAAGGTGGGCAACTTCCAGGGCATAAAGTATGGCCTTGGATAGCAGAAGTGCGCCATTCAACGCCGGGTGTGGACCTAATTTCACCTCCACCCCATCATGACATCTATTCAATCGAAGACTTGGCACAATTAATTCATGATTTAAAAAACGCTAATCCGGAGGCGCGAATACATGTAAAACTTGTATCAGAACTTGGTGTCGGAACTGTCGCCGCAGGTGTTTCGAAAGCTCACGCCGATGTTGTATTGATCTCAGGGCACGATGGAGGTACAGGGGCCTCTCCGTTGACATCAATAAAGCACGCCGGAACACCTTGGGAGCTAGGACTAGCCGAAACGCAGCAGACACTACTATTAAATAACTTAAGAGATCGGGTGGTCGTTCAATGTGATGGCCAGCTAAAGACTGGGCGTGATGTTGTCATCGCTGCACTACTTGGTGCAGAAGAATTCGGTTTTGCTACAGCTCCACTAGTTGTTATGGGTTGCATAATGATGCGGGTATGCCACCTCGATACTTGCCCAGTCGGTATTGCCACACAGAATCCGGAATTGCGTGAAAAATTTGAAGGTCAGGCTGACCACGTAGTGAATTTCATGGAATTCATAGCACAGGAAGTAAGGGAGCTTCTGTCGCAACTCGGCTTTAGAACGCTAAAAGAGGCAGTCGGTCAAGTTGATGCACTAGATGTTTCCGATGGAATAAACCACTGGAAAGCAGCGGGCCTTGATCTTTCACCAGTTCTCTACCAGCCTCCTCTTCCATCTAATTCAGTTAGATACTGCCGAGAGAAGCAAGATCATGGACTAGAGCATGCTCTCGATCAAACCCTAATCCAGCTAGCCGAGGGTTCTCTTAAACATGGCGATCGAGTGCATTTAGAAATGCCGATTCGTAATGTGAACAGAACAGTGGGTACTTTACTCGGCCATCATCTAACCAAACGGTGGGGAGGTGAAGGTTTGCCAGATGACACTATCCAAGTGGATTTCACAGGATCGGCCGGTAATAGTTTTGCTGCATTTGTTCCAGCCGGAATAACGCTTCGTTTACATGGAGATGCTAATGACTATGTCGGTAAAGGGTTGAGTGGTGGGAAAGTTATCGTGTCCCCTCCAGAAGATTCACCCTTCCGCTCTGAAGAAAACGTTATAGCTGGCAACGTGATCTTATATGGTGCAACTAGCGGAGAAGTATTCCTTAGTGGTCTAGTTGGTGAACGTTTTTGCGTAAGGAACTCTGGAGCTCTTGCTGTTGCCGAAGGTGTCGGAGATCATGCATGCGAGTATATGACTGGGGGGCGAGTGGTAATTCTTGGTCCTACGGGAAGAAACTTCGCAGCTGGAATGTCTGGTGGTATAGCGTATGTCCTCGACGTCGATGGAACCTTTCCTAGCCGAGTCAATAGGGAACTCGTTGATTTGGAGGATCTAGACGAAGGAGATATTGGTTGGCTGCGGGAGACCGTAGCTAGACATCAAGCTGAAACTGGTTCAGAATTGGCAAAACGGCTGATAGATTCATGGCCGAAAGCAATGGACCAATTCGTTAAAGTTGTGCCAAGAGACTACAAGCGGGTTCTTGATGCCATTGCTGAGGCAGAAGCCAAGGGTGCAGATATTGTTAAAGCCGTAATGCCGACAATGGGGGGTTCATAATGGGTGACCCCAAAGGATTTATGAAGCATAACCGGATTGTTCCGAAATCTCGGCCTGTTCCAGTTCGCCTTCGCGATTGGAGTGAAGTCTATGAACCCTTCGATACAGATACATTAAAAATGCAAGCATCTC
>CABZWT010000047.1:0-9011 GCA_902529525.1 Actinomycetota bacterium | reverse complement strand
TGGATCGTTACCGGACAAAAAGTATGGAACACGCTTGCACATTTAGGCGACTGGGGGATGTTAGTTACAAGGAGCAACCCTGAGCTTCCTAAACATAAGGGAATGACGTACTTCGCTTTGGATATGCATGCACCCGGAGTAGAGGTACGGCCTTTACGCCAAATTACCGGAGAGGCAGAATTTAACGAGGTCTATGTGACGGAAGTTCGCGTACCTGACTCCTGCAGAATCGGAGATATTGGTGAAGGGTGGAGAGTTTCGCTAACAACACTGATGAATGAACGGTCAGCTATCGGAGGGAGTAGCGGAGGTTCAACATCGCAGCCAGGTTCTGGACCTATCGCAGACGCTGTATCCATCTGGAAGGATTTGCCATTAGAAAGTCGCAATGAGAAAACGTTGGATGACCTTATGGCCCTCTGGATTAAGTCCGAAACGCTAAGGTTAACGAATCAGCGAGCCTCTGCTGCAGCGAAGGCAGGCAATCCAGGGCCAGAGGGATCCATTGGTAAATTAGCTTCAGCGGAGCTCAATAAGGCAATTTATGAACTCTGTCTTAATATGCTCGGCCCTTCAGGACAAATTGGGTATGACTACACGTTTAGACGACCCGAACTTTTGTCAACAGATGGTTCGATACACGGACCTCGTTACGCATTTCTCCGCGTTCGAGCAAACTCCATTGAGGGAGGAACTTCAGAAATTATGAGAAACATTCTTGGAGAGCAGGTACTCGGACTTCCAGGAGAACCCAGAGTCGATAAAGAAGTCCCTTGGTCTAACGTCCCAAGAAGTTAAAGAACTTAGAACCGCAACTAATTACTTTTCAGATTCGTCTTCCAGTTCGGGTTTCGTCCTGTCACGCTGATCAGCTTATCAACGGTGGTCGTTCCGGCTTCACCTATAACTTCCTCTTTGTAGCGTTCCGGACTTTGAGTTCTCACTGCCGGAACAAGTCTTTCTGCAACAAATAGGACATAGTCGGCCTGCTGCTCATCTATGTGATGATCGACGTCACATGCCTGGCTGATGTCCCATGTAAGTACAGTCGTGTCGAATATTCTCGCATTTAATACTGCTTTGGCTTTCGCCTCTCCGATAGTTGAAGTAGCAAGACCATCCAAAGCTCCAGGAGATCTCCACGCATCCCGACATTCTTTGGCTGCACTCAGGTAGACCCCCACTGGGTCATCACCAATCAAATCCTTTGGATTGATTAAATCAAGTGAAAGGTCAGCTGGTTTCCGAAGCCCAAATCCTGTGAAAAGACGAGTTGAAGCCACGAGTTTGTTGATGACATCCTTAACATCCCATAAGTCACACGGGGTGGGAAGGAACATCTGGTCACGACTAACACTGGCGATCACTGCAGCAGCCCTAGTTTGTGAAAGGTCGAGCACTCTTAGAGGATCAGGGTAATTCGGCATAATCTAGAAATAGCACCTTTTCCAAATTCGTGCATATCTATCCCATCCACAACTAACAACTCGGAAAGGGTTCATATTATTTCACTTGAAGCCTGCAAGGGCATAGGATAAGGGAGGTCAATACCTTTTGGAGGAACTTTCATGAGTGAAAATGCGCAAAAAGCATACGAGGCGATGCAGACTACTATAGGGTCAGACCCAGTAGCAGGGGAGTGGTTTGAGATAAGTCAAGAAAGAATCAACGATTTTGCTGATGCAACGATCGACCATCAGTTCATTCACGTTGACTTAGAACGAGCTGCTCAGACTCCCTTCGGAGGAACTATTGCGCATGGTTTCCTCACACTATCGATGCTCGTACATCTATCTACAAGTATTCCTGTGGACGATTCCTACAAAGATGTGAGTGGCGTATTAATGGGAATCAACTATGGACTAAACAAAGTTCGGTTTCTTAACCCTGTTCCTGCGGGCTCAAGAGTGCGAGCAACTTCCCAGCCCGTTGATGTATCTCTAAAAGGAAACGCTATAGATTTGACCAGAAAAATGACAGTGGAGATTGAAGGACAAGAAAAACCAGCTTTGATCGCAGAATGGATAGGCAGGACAGTTTTTGCATGAGTATTCCTGTTGATATTGAAAATCTAGAAGATGCATTGTCAGAATATGGAATGAACCCATACCTAATTACGACAGATAACGAAGCGCATCCACATATTACCCACGTGACCTTATCAAAAGATTCTGAAGGTTATGTCTGCGGTTTGGGAAGAAAAACGTCAGCGAATGTATTAGAGAGGCCATCTATTGCTCTGTTATGGCCACCTTTAGCACAAGATAGTCATAGCTTGATCGTAGATGGGGTAATTGAAGTGATAGAAACCCAAGAAGGACCTCAGGGCCGTATTGCACCTAAAGCAGCGATCTTGCATCGTCCAGCGGTAAAAAAAGATACAGAACAAAACTGTGATTCCGACTGCCACTCGATCACTATGGATAAAGAGCGATAATCATGGAACACAAAAAACTTGGCAGAACTGGTTTAAAGGTCTCCCGATTATGTTTAGGGACTATGACTTTTGGGAATCAATGCGACATTAAACAATCTCATCAAATTCTAGATTATGCCCTAGAGTCTGGAATCTCATTTCTGGATACAGCAGATATTTACCCTGCGAATGGTATCGCAGAAGATATTGGTGAAACTGAGCGCATCGTTGGTGAATGGATTGGGCCAAAGCGCAATGATGTTGTGTTGGCAACAAAATGTTTTGCTCCGACTGGGCCAAATCCTTGGCAAGGGGGCGCTAGTAGGAGAAATATAAGGGATTCAGTTGAGGCCTCACTAAGAAGATTACAGACAGACTACATTGACCTGTACCAAATACATTTCCCAGATTTCTCTACTCCGATAGACGAAACATTGGAAGCCTTAGATGACCTCATCCACCAAGGAAAAATTCTCTACGCAGGCTGCTCCAACTATCCTGCTTGGTATCTAGCTTTGGCAATAGGTGTTTCGGAAACCAAAAACATCGTCAGGTTTGACTGTGTCCAGCCAAGATACAATCTTCTATTTCGGGAACCAGAGCGAGACTTGTATAGCTTGTGTGACTTTAAGGACATAGCAGTGATTCCATACAACCCGTTAGCTGGAGGTTTACTTACTGGAAAGCATTCCAGAGAAGCCCCTGTGAAGGGAACTAGGTTTACATTGAAAGGCGGACAGGGTCAGAGATATATGGATCGATACTGGGCAAGTGATTTTCATGAGACTGTTGATCTAATTCGTCCTGTCGCAGAAGAGGCAGGTATCTCGTTAGCTCAATTAGCTATTGGGTGGGTGCTGGCTAATCCGACAGTGACCTCACCAATTGTCGGCGCTACAAATCCTCAACAGCTTGATGATGCAATACGTGCTGTAAATGAACCTTTAGGCGAAGACATTATTGACAGTCTTGATGAAATAACGCGTGAGTTCCGAAGGGGAGATACAGATATCCAGTTTCGTGTTAAAAGACCTTGATTAGATTTTCTGTTAGCAGGCAGCTAATTATAGAAGTGATTTGATTTCGTCCATTACAACACCAACGTTTGCAATGTGATCATCATTTTGAAACCTAACAGGATTTCCGAACCGTACCTTCACGATTGGCCGAGATAGTCGAAGTAAAGGAAAGGCCTTCCCAATTGGCCAAACATTTTCAGTCCCAGTAAGACCGACAGGAAGAACACAGACATTTGCAGAAGTAGCTATTCTTGAAATCCCTGGCCTTCCTTGCCCTACTCCTTCTGGACGGTCCGACTCTGGGACTAATCTTCCCTCGGGCATAACCGCAACAGAATATCCCTCATTTAGAAGTGACAATGCGCGGTTTTCAGCTTCCTCACGTGTTGATTTAGATGCTGGGATGCAACCGTTCCGTTTTAGCCAACCTCCGATAAACGGTTTCTCAAACAGGTCAGCTCTAATAAGGCAATGGCAGGTTAACCCCAACTCAGTTAGAACTTTCCATGCAATGATGAAATCAAAAAAACTTCTATGATTCGCAGCAAAAACAAATGGTTCACCAACCGGAGTAACGACATGTTCCGGCGCATCTACTTTTGCAAATACCCGAGTGAGCGCAGAAAGCAATCTTCCATTCCTTCTGAACGAGCGAGCTTGTTTGATTGGCTTTGTATTCTGATGTCCCATAACGATTACTTTTTTTTCTTTGCTACTTTTGTACTCAGATCGGATATTTGAAGTTCTCCTTCGACTGTTTGCCCTCCCAGATCAAGAAATCGTCGAAGAGACTCTTGGCCATCTTGAGAGTAGCAGAGCTCATTAAAGATTTGGCTCTCTTTGATGAGGCCATTTTTAAGCGACGGGACCGAATTAAGTAGAGAAGATTTTGCACCTTTGACAGCGGCCGGGTCAAAGCTTGCTATACGGAGTGCTAGCCACTCGACATAGTCGTCAAGTTCCTCTGGTGGTAATGCCCGCGTGAAGTATCCCCAATCATCACCTGTTTGAGCATCGAGATCTACACCTCCTAATATCAGCTCAGCAGCTCTGCTGTAACCCACTAGGTAAGGAAGTCGCTGGGTGCCTCCTCCACCGGGAATAATTCCTATAGGAACTTCCATCTGGTTCATTATCGTTTTACCTAATGCGGCGAATCGCATGTCACATGCCATAGCAATTTCGCTTCCCCCGCCACCGATTCTCCCAGAGATTTTACACATAGTGACTTTGGATGAAAATCTTAAACGTTCGCATAGGGCATCAAATATATTCAGCTCATGATCTTCAGAATTCTGATGATCGTTTTGATCTCCTAAGAGGGCAGTTACATCAAAATGGGCAAGAAAGAAGTTCGGGTTTGCGCTTTGAAAGACAACGACAATATGTTCGGTGTCATTCTGAAGCCAATTCGATAATCGAATCAGGTCCACTAGAAGCGATTTCGTGATCAGGTTAATTGGAGGGTTATCAATTGTTACCCAAAGTACCTGACTCTCAGAGAAAAGTTGAAGGTGGTTATATGATGGGGTTTCACTCTCCGACACGCACCACGACCTTTCCCCAAGTTTTCCTATCGGCAAGATCCTGAATGGCTTGCGCACCACTTTGATATTCATATGGTGGGAAAATAAGGGGATCTACTTCACCAGTCCCAGCTAATTCAAGTACAGAACGCATCTGCGCATCTAATGATTTTGGATTTCTGCCCAATGATGCTCCCCAATGTACCCCAACAACACTGTAGTTCTTTAGAAGCATATGATTTGCCGGAAGATCAGGAATCCCAGCAACGAATCCAATAATAAGTAAGCGACCGTCCCATGCCATACATCTCCGAACTTGATGAGTTGTTTCTCCTCCAACCGGATCATATGCAACATCTACGCCGCCATCACTAGCATCTCGAACTTCATCAACCCAATCAGGGTTTATTTGATGATCAACTACATAGTCAGCGCCAAGCAATTTAGCCTGGTCTACTTTATCTTTTCCTCCGGCTACTGCAATTACCTTTGCTCCAGCAGCCTTACCTAGCTGTATTGCAGCAGAACCTGTCCCACCAGCGGCGCCGGTAATTAATAGTGTTTCACCGTTGGCTAACTGGCCACGCTCATGCAAAGCAAACCATGTAGTTCCATAGTTCACCGGCACTGCGGCCGCCTTATCCAAAGCAAATGATTCGGGAATCTTCCATACACCCATCTCATGGACGTTCACCTGATCAACTAACCCACCTCCGAGCATCATGACCCTATCTCCAATTTCAAGTGTGGTTACTTCATGGCCGACTGCGGAGACTATACCAGCGCTTTCCCCGCCAGGGATCCAAGGTAATGAAGGCTTAACTTGGTATTCCCCACGACATTGGAGAACATCAGGGAATGAAATTCCCACAGCTTTGATAGAAACTGTAACTTGGCCAGCCATAGGTTCAGGGGCATCGGCGATTTCATTTAGTCGAAGCTTTTCTAATGGGTTTCCTAAATCGTCTAGTTGCCATGCTCTCATGGTTCAAGTTACCTCCTGCTGAATTTAGATACGTTCTTCGTTATTTGTATTCTGCAAATATTCCGTTCGTCAAACTGAAAGTTAAAAATGGCTTACCGGCTAACCAGATTGACTAGTCAGCCGGTAAGGGAAGGGCCCAATGGGGGGCGGGCCATGTGCAGCAGGTAGTGGTTCGCTAGGTACTTACGTTATTTTGCCGTTGTTGTTTCTTGCCATCAGATTGTGGACGGTGGTCTTTGTCTTTGTCTTTTCTTTCGGGAATAGTGTCGACAATTTCATTAGCTCTTTCAGGAATACCAGCTGCTTTCTCGGCGGCTTCTTCTGGAGTTAGCTTTCCATCAGCTATTGCTTGATTCAGTCGTTCCGTCATGGCAGCGACAATTGCATCGATAATGCTTTCAGGACTGATTCCGTTCGCTTCGGCTGTATCTCCTAGCGTTTGGCCGTTAGCGAATCCTTCTTTGACTGATACAGGATCCAATCCAACTTCAAGAAGTACCTCACCAATAAAGGCTCCTCTCTTAGGGCCACGCTTACGGTGGTTAGTTTCTTTCTCATTAGTTGTGGAATCTTCTTGGTTAACTTCTGACTCGAGTGATGGGGAATCATCTTGAGCTGAAGCCAGAAGTGGAATAGCTATAAGAGAACCTCCGAAGAGGGAAGCAGCCACAACTGCTATAGTGAATGTTTTTTTCAAAGTCATTTGGACTTTCCTTTCATAAGGGGTTAGTCCGAATTATTCCTAAGTGTAGTAAGAGTTATCTTAAGGGAAGGTAAGAATTAATTAAGAATCTTGACTAGTTCTAATTGCTTTATATTCTCGTCTTCGGGCAGCAGAAAACCCATCTACTGCAAATAGAACTAACCCAAACCAAATAATTGAATACCCTATAAACCTCTTTCCATCGAAATCTTCACCGTATGCAAAGATTCCAAGAAGAAGCTGAAGAGTCGGCGTTATGTATTGTAATAGGCCAAGGATGCTCAATGGGATTCGACGCGCTGATGAGGCAAATAGCAACAGAGGAATCCCAGTTGCTAAGCCTGAGAGGAATACTAGGACTGTCACGCTGGCACTTATGCTCAGATTATCGGTAGCATTCCCTCTTATGAGGAGAAATATTAGTGCTGGGATAACGACAGTAGATGTTTCAATAGTTAATCCTGTTAGTGGTCCAGCGGGAGCAACTTTTCGTATTAACCCATAGAGAGCGAATGAGCATGCCAGTGAAACAGAAATCCAAGGGAAAGAGCCGAGGGCAATCGTAAGCCACAGAACTCCAAGGAAGGCGAGGCCGACAGAAATCCATACTGTTGACCTAAGCTTCTCTCTAAGAATAACCACCCCTAGGAGAACGTTCATCAACGGATTCATGAAATAACCTAGAGAGGCATCGACAACATGATTGCTGTCAACTGCCCATACGAACATCCCCCAGTTAAAGCCAATTAGAAGGCCACAAGTCATCCCCGCAAGAAGCCCGCTTCTAGAAAAAACCACATCACGGAGCTCATTACTTTTCCTAAATAGTTTGATTGCAAAAAGAGTGAAGAGGAATGTGCAAAGTATTCGCCAAGAAAGAATATCTATTGCATCAATTTCCGTGAGGGCTTTCCAGAAAATAGGGGAGAGGCCCCAGAGAATATATCCAGATAATCCGAACCATATCCCGCGGTTCATCTCATTAACCATCTTTTTCACTCTCCTTTCCGAAGTAGCGAGTATCGTCAATCAGCATGTTTCTAAAAGTGTGCTTTATGTAGCCTAACGTGGTTCATCTATTTGCTACGGCTACTCTTCAGGTATGCGAACTAAAGAATCTTCGATAGTGGCGCTAGCCGTTCTTCCGCTTTTCTGGATTTCAAGTTGCGGAGAAATGTCTAAGCCCGAAGAGGTGCCTGCGCCTAGCATCTCTTCAGAAACTATTGAAGACCTACTTTCATCTGCGTTTGTGGTTGAAGGTCTTGCTTGTCAGAGAAAAGCAATTGGATCTGGTATTGCTGTTGAAGCAGGTATTCTTACTAATGCACATGTGGTTGCTGGAACAGATGAGTTGCATGTAATAGACAGAAATGGGGATCAATTTCTGGCAAAAATAGTCGCATTTGACCCCCAGACAGATCTTGCCTTATTGCATGTTGACGGTTTATATGCACCCGCACTTTCAATTGCCCTTCCCAAGAAGGGGGCATATGGGGTTGCTCTGGTCGGTGGAGACGGTCAGGTAAAAGCAATTCCCGCAAATATCGACCGAGTAGTAGATATAAATATTGCAGATATTTATGGAGAGGGTGAATACCGACGAAAAGGAATGCAATTAGAAGCCGATATTTCTCCCGGTGATTCCGGCGGGGCTATTATCGATAGCTCTGGAAGCGTAGTTGGTCTTGTTTTTTCCCGTTCTAATAATACGGATGGTGTCTCGTATGCAGTTTCTAGCGAGGAGTTTTCTCTTGTAACCAGAGAGATTTCACCTAACGGAGCTAACAATGGCGAATGCTTGCGGAGGTAACTAACAGTCTTTACCAAATGAAGAAATGGCGAAGACTCAGGAACCATGTAAAATACAAACAATTGATGGAGCGGGGATGAGCAGAGAAAAAATCATTGAATTAACGAGATCTCATGTAGAGATAATGAAAAGCGGGGAATTGCCACTTGCTGATGATGTTTTTCGTATTCCGGTGACAAATTACTTCGATCCTGACCGTTGGGAAGCGGAGATGGACCTCATCTTTAAGCGGCTCCCTCTTGTGCTTGGGTTTAGTGTGGAGATTCCCAAGGCGGGCGATTATAAGGCGATGGAGGTCGCTGGGGTGCCGTTAATTCTTGTTCGGGGTCGTGACGGTGTTGTTCGCGGGTTTGTCAATATGTGTAGTCATCGTGGAGCGCAGTTGGTAGACGTTGGAAATAGGAACACGAGGAGTTTTTCATGCCCGTATCATGCGTGGACGTATAATCTCACAGGTGATCTTGTAGCTATTCTGGATGATCAGGATTTTGGTGAGGTCGATACGTCTTGTATGGGGTTGACGCCGTTGAATGTGGAAGAGCGTGTTGGGAT
>CABZWT010000046.1:0-9139 GCA_902529525.1 Actinomycetota bacterium | reverse complement strand
AACTTTGTTTTCGCTGTCGGGTTCGATGGGGTCTCTTCCAATCCTGTGTGCATTTGCTGCATATAACGTACAAATAGTTTCATTGTCGACCATGTCGGCATAGTAGGGATCAACCCAAGAGTGCGACATCGTGCAAGAAGATGCCATAGCGCCAGCTTCTAAACAGCTAAGAACCCGTTTCTTTAAAGGTTCTAAAGTTCTCATGTTTTTTGAGCGGACGTACCATTCCATTGAAGAGTATTCAGGAACAATGTTTGGCTTCCTTCCACCGTCAGTAAAGATGCCGTGTATTCGTTCATCTGGTCTGATGTGCTGTCGAAGGGCAGCAATATTTTGATATCCGAGGACTGCTGCATCTAGGGCGTTTTTGCCTCTATGTGGGGAGGCAGCGGCATGTGCTGCTTGGCCCTCGTACTCAACTTGGAGCCGGTGGATGGCTATGGTATTCATTCTTACAAGGTCACCAGAAGCAGGATGAACCATTAGTGCGGCATCGACGCTATCGAACGCTCCTCTATCGCCCATGAAAACTTTTCCTCCTCCTCCTTCTTCTGCTGGTGTTCCGAGGATACGTAAACTTCCTCCCATTTTTTTCGCTACAGTTGCGGCAGCTAGGCCAGCTCCAAGGCCAGCGGTCGCGATGATATTATGTCCGCAAGCATGGCCGATATCTGGTAAAGCATCATACTCACAAAGCACCGCTACAGTCGGCCCAGTACCTTCGATATTCGCTTCAAATGCCGTATCGAGATCATAGGCTTTTCGAGTAGGTGAGAGACCTTCATCTTCAAGAATTCCCGTCAAGAGCTCATGGGCATAATGCTCCTCAAAGTTGAGTTCAGGATTCTCGTGTATTGCATGCGATGCTTCTACCAGCATTGATGCTCGGGCGTCGACTTCATCACAGACAAGCTCTTTAATGTCATCGAGTTCTTTTTGGTCCATTCCGTTTCCCATTATTTTGAATCCCTAATTGAGCTACCTCTTTATCTTAACGTAATGCAAGCATTCTTTCCGCTGTAATTTTCTGCATTGGTTTTTCTTCAGAGTGTTTTGATTTGTCGAAGCTGTTTATTCCTCCTACGATTTTTCACAAAAGGAGTTCCAAATGAGTCATACCGTCTATGTTGAATTTAAATGCCTTGAAGGCAAAGGTTCAGAGTTTCTCGATGTTCTATTACCCGCTTTGTCAGATACAAGAGCATTCGAGGGTTGTGAAAGTGTGGAAACTTTCGTGAATATGGAAGCAACCGATACTGTTATCTTATGGGAGAAATGGCGCGATCGTAGCGCCCAAGAAGCCTATCTTCAGTGGCGTGTCGAGACCGGAATGCTAGATCTAATCGGGCCCTTTATGGCTGGAGCTCCAGCTTTCGTCCATCTTGACCCTAAAGACTAATCTCAGCCTAGAAGTTTCCTTCGAAATTTTTGCACTGCGTCGACGACTGTAGCTGGCGTTAATTCCCATCTATCTTGAGTAGGTCTCGCCTGCTGATTGACGTTTTCTTTGTCTATAGGGCGTTGTGGTCCAGCGTTGAGCATCCGCATAGCTACTCGAAGATCCTCAGCATTTCTCTCGGCAGCCTCGCGAAGTTTTTTCTCTGAATGGAGCTCCATACGTGCTCGAGCGAGCTCGGATTCGAGTTCTGTAAGCCTGTCATGCTCAGGAGGTTCTTTAACTTCGTCTGGGGGTGATGTTCTGTCCCATAGTCCTGTCGCCACCAGTGATGGAACTGGAATTTGCCAACCGGTGTCTGTTCTCCTGGCTCCCGGTACTTTCCCCTCCACAAGCCAATTACGGATGGTCCCTCGCGACTTGTTTGTCTGCCTAGCAGCCTCTGAAAGACTTACCATTGGTGCGTTAGCGAAAGCTGGATCCACTGGTGTGGCTTCCATTTTCGGCTGCTTACTAGCTTCAGGCCTTTTCGCCAGTTTCTCTTCTGCGGGTTCTTGATTCTTTTCTTGTGGAGGCCAGAGAATTTCTTCGGACATCAGCTACCTTTTATGCGCCTTCGAGTTGGCGGGCTGCTCGTGCTTCCTTAAACGACTGAATTGCTAGAACAAGAAAGAAAGCGCTTATTACTGAAGTCGCTATTTGGGAAAACACGGCCCAAGCTGAGCCAGATCGCCCTATCAAGGATCCTAAGCTACCAAGGATTGCCAGCAGGGAAAGCATCGCAGCCCCATGCATGAAGTGATGGTTGAGGTCTGGTTTTTTTCTTCCGGCTAAACCCAATATTACAAAAACCGCCCCTACAAAAGCTGGAATTAATGATGTAGCGCTATTGGAATCAGAGGCGGCGGTTACAACCACTCCCAACACAATTAGCACCAATCCTGTAATTATTGATTTCGTCGCCATATTCTCTTACTCCTTACTTATCTATCTCGCCGACCATTTTTTCCGGGTCGACAATTTCATCAAATTCTTCTGAACTTAGGTAACCAAGCCCTATTGCTTCTTCACGTAATGTCGTTCCTTTTAGATGAGCTGCTTGAGCTATTTCCGCTGCTTTGTAATAGCCAATGTGGTTGTTTAGGGCAGTGACGAGCATAAGACTTTGGCTGAGCAGTCCTTCTATCCGGCCTATATTGGGCTCGATGCCGACTGCGCAGTGGTCATTGAAGCTTCTGCATGCATCGGCAAGAAGCTGGGCGCTTTCGAGAACGTTGTGAGCCATTACTGGTTTGAAAACATTCAGCTGAAAGTGGCCGTGACTTCCGGAGACAGCCACAGCGGTATCGTTTCCGATCACTTGGGCGCTTACCATTGTCAGCGCTTCACATTGGGTGGGGTTCACTTTCCCGGGCATAATTGAGCTGCCAGGTTCGTTTGCAGGAAGAGATATTTCTCCGATGCTGCACCGTGGCCCACTTGCAAGCATACGAATGTTATTTCCAATATGCATCAGGCTTACGGCCACTCTTTTCAAACTCCCACTTATCTCCACCATTGCATCATGAGCACTTAAAGCTTCAAACTTGTTCTCAGAAGTTACAAAAGGAAGGCCGGTCAATTCAGAGATTTTCTGGGCAACTTTCTTATCGAACCCTTTCGGGGTGTTAAGCCCAGTTCCTACAGCAGTTCCCCCAAGCGCTATCTCACGCAACCTCTGGAGCGAGTCGTGCATTGCTTCCATCCCCCTCTGAAGCTGCATGGCATACCCACTGAACTCTTGACCTAGCGTCAACGGTGTTGCATCCATGAGATGTGTTCGCCCCGTTTTTGTGATGGCCATAAACTCGGTTGCCTTACTTGCCAATGTTTCATGGAGAAGCTCAATACTGGGAATCGTTTCGTTAGTAATTTTGCTATAGGCAGCTAGATGCATCGCTGTAGGGAAGGTATCGTTCGAGCTTTGGCTTTTATTTACATCATCGTTAGCGCTAACTATTTTCTCTTTCGTGAAGTCACCACCTAAGAGTTCTGTTGCGCGATTCGCTATGACTTCATTAACATTCATGTTGCTTTGGGTCCCTGAACCGGTCTGCCAGACAACAAGCGGGAATTCTTCGTCATGTTGGCCTGCGAGGATCTCATCACAAACATCAGATATGGCTTGCGCTGTTTCCGGGGAGAAGTCAGTTAGCTCAGCGTTAACTAGCGCTGCAGCCTTCTTTAGGTAAGCGAATGCGTAGATGATTTCTATCGGCATACGGTGATTACCGATTTCAAAGTTGTGGATGCTTCGTTGAGTCTGAGCACCCCAATATTTTTCTTTAGGGACTTCTATTTCCCCCAAGGTGTCTTTTTCGATCCTGAAATCTGCCATCACCACACTTTAGCCTGTTCGTTCAAGCGGGTTGCAATTACTCAGAATTGAACAGTAAATGAAAAATCCACTGGCCTATCTTCTTTAACGACCGTGTTGACGACCCCAGAAATAGGGTGGCGATTATGCCAGTCTTCTAAACAGAGACCGTTGAATAAGTTGGAAATTTTGCTCTGCCATCATTCCGAGGATTGCTGGATCAGCGAACATCTGATTGCTTGCTGCCATTAGGGTATCCAAGGAGTCTGATGTAGAGATAGTAACGTACATCCCCGTTAATGGCCCTGCAGCGATTGCTTGCGTCCAACGGATTCCGTTAGCCCCGTTCTCCATATGTGCCCAGATAGCGTCAGCTGTTGCTTCTTCGTCTTCAGCGAGGTTCCCGGCGCTTACGATTAAACTTCCGAACTTCCCATCCAAGGTGCCCCGCTCCATTCGGACATCCATAAGGCTCCTCCGAAGTGTTTGAATTCCTGCGGCTTGCATAGATTCGACGAATTCTGGCATAGCCCTCATGTCATCGGGGGCCGCAACAGCGGTGTCAACACTATCCCAATCAGCTGCAATGCCGATCTCTCCTACGGCTTCACCTGCCATTACGTTTTGGGTAATCCACAAGTTCTGTGCTCCAGCCTCTTCAAACGCAGCGCGTCCGAAAGCATCCATATCTGCGAGCAGCCGTCCTGTATCGGCTGCACGAACTATTAATCCACTCATGTATGTCATAGGACCTCTTTCTAATTTGTTTTATCTTTACTTAATTGTTACCGACTGCCGTCTTGAATAGGTTCTGTATCTGGCATCAGTTTGTTGAGCGTGAAATAAACAGGGCAGAAACGTGTAAAGGGGCTAACTATCTGCAGTCCAGCTACAACCCCAGCAATCCATAACCATTGGATTGATACAGCTGCGGCGAGAATCACACTTACCATGTAGGCGGCTCCACAAATGCCATCGTGCATCCTGATTTTATTCTGCATAATACTCACTCCTTATTCATAGACAGTTAGTCTGTGCCAGACATTAGGTGAGCTTTCCTTTGGCAACAAGGAGTTGTTGATCTTTTAATATTTCAGAAACATTTCGTTTAGGGACACATGCACCTGTGTCGGAGGGGGGACTTGAACCCCCACGCCCGTAACGGGCACTAGCCCCTCAAGCTAGCGCGTCTGCCAATTCCGCCACTCCGACAAGTAACGCTTTGTCAGTGTATCTGCACAAGAAAAATAGTGGCAGCGCAAAGACGAATTAGACGTTAGGGATAGTTTCTTTATTCGTCCAACATCAGCGCAAGCGCCAAAGTAGTAAAGGAGAAGATGAGGGCAAGGATGATAGTGATCCTGTCAAGATTACGTTCGATAACAGTTGACCCAGCAGCTTGTGAACCAAGACCTCCACCGAACATGTCAGATAAGCCTCCACCTCGCCCACTATGCAGTAGTACAAGAGCAACTAATGCTAAAGCAGTGCTGACATCAAGGATCACAAGAAATATAGTCATGAAACTGCATGTTACCCTGTATATCGGCTAGTTAGGCACTTACTTGGCTTCGAAAATGCTTAAACCAAGGACTTTATTTCTAGTGCAATCGGTATTTAACGATGCGTGCAAAGCTCTCCGCGTCAAGGGAAGCGCCCCCGACTAGCGCCCCATCGATATCTGGCTGGGTTAGGAGTTCCGCAGCATTGACCGGCTTTACCGACCCTCCGTACTGGATACGGATAGCGTTTGCTGCAGCGCTACCGGCGATTTCATGGACGCAGCTTCGAACAAACGCGCACATTTCCTGAGCATCAGCAGGTGTTGCAGTCATTCCTGTCCCGATGGCCCAGATGGGTTCATATGCTACCACCATAGAGGAAATTCTTTCTTTGCCAATTCCCGTTAGGCCAGCTTTTATCTGGTTTTGAACCTTCGATTGGGCTTGCCCCTCTTCACGCTCTTCGATAGTTTCTCCGACGCAAAGGATTGGAGTCATAGCGTGTTTAAACACTGACTTAACTTTCATGTTTACCATTTCATTGTCTTCGCCAAAGACTTCCCGCCGTTCTGAATGGCCAACGATAACAAATTTGACATTAAGTTTTTCGAGCATCCCTGCTGAAACTTCTCCGGTAAATGCCCCCTTCTCTTCGAAGTGGCAGTGTTGAGCTCCTAGAGAGATAGGGATCCTATCCGATTCCAAAACAGTTTGAACGGAACGAAGATCTGTAAAGGGAGGATGAACTGAAACATCGCAAGCTTGATAATCATTGTCATCCAGCTGGTAAGAAAGAGTCTGTACAATCTGGATAGCTTCAAAGTGGTTTAGATGCATTTTCCAGTTGCCGCTAATCAGTGGTTTCCGAGTCACGTTCATTACTCCCTATTTAAGTAAAGCTATTTCCTAACATACCTTATAGAGATTCCCTTAAGGCACTGAGGCCTGGAAGATCTCCTTTTTCAATCAATTCAAGACTCGCTCCACCCCCTGTTGAAACATGGTCCATTTGATTTTCAAGATTAAATTGTTTCGCTGCTGCGGCACTATCACCACCACCGACAACAGTAAAAGCAGCGTTGTTCTCTGCCATACATATGGCAACGTGCTTTGTCCCAGCGGCAAATCGTTCATCCTCGAACACGCCCATAGGCCCGTTCCACAAAATTGTCCTAGCTTCAGCAATACGGTCACCGAACTCAGCTGCGGTTCCTGGACCTATGTCTAACCCCATCCAACCATTCTGAATTTCTACTCCCACTTGCCTGACAACCCCTCCAGAAGTTGGATTTCCGATTTTTCCTTCGCTATCCATTGCTGTGATGTCATGAGGAAGACGAATAGGGGCTCCACTTTCTAGCAGCCCACCGCAGTAGTCGACATAATCTGCCTCCAATAGCGATGACCCAACTTCGTGGCCTTTTGCTTTAAGGAAGGTGAAGCACATTCCTCCACCTATTATCAGTTCGTCAACAAGTTCAATCAGGGCATCAATCACTCCTATCTTGTCACTAACTTTTGAACCGCCGAGAATAGCCACGAATGGACGGCGTGGCGAATTTCGAAGAGCGCTCAGAACTTCAACTTCTTTGAGTAGTAGTCGTCCTGCGGCAGAGGGCAATACCTTCGGGGGTCCGACGATCGATGCATGCGATCGGTGGGAAGCTCCGAATGCATCATTGACATACGCATCTTGACCAGAAACCAGCTCGTTAACAAAGCCTTGCTCATTTGCCGTTTCCCCCTCGTTGAAACGCAGATTTTCTATAAGGGTCACAGCGGGCAATAGCTCTTGAAGACGTTCTCTAACAGGGGCCATCGTGTATTTCTCATCTGGCACACCATTGGGCCGCCCTAAATGGCTGCAAGCTGTGACATTTGCTCCTGCTTCGAGTAGGTATTTCAAGGTCGGGATAGCGGCCTTGATCCGGAAGTCATCGATGATCGCCCCAGAATTGATTGGAACGTTGAAATCAGCACGGACGAGTACATTTTTCCCGTTTAAATTACCTAAATCTTCTAAGGACGGGAGATCCACTTATGCAACTTTCATGAAAGTCAACGTTTCTTCGACTTCTTCGAACGGCGTGTTCCAACTATTTTGGTTAGGTCAACCAATCGATTCGAGTATCCCCATTCATTGTCGTACCATCCACATATTTTCACGAGTTTTCCTTGAGTCATTGTCAGTCCTGCGTCGAACGTGCAGCTAGCCGGAGAACCGACAATATCTGCGCTGACGAGAGGATCTTCGCTGTAGTCCAAGACTTTCCTCATTTGGCCTTTGCTCGCAGCTTCTTTAAATGCGTCGTTGACCGCTTCCACCGAAGGAGTTTTTTTAAGTAGCCCTGTGAAGTCGGTTACGGATCCATCGGGTATGGGGACTCGCATTGCAATTCCGTCGAGCTTTCCCTGCATTTTTTTCAACACCAGGCCAGTAGCGCGGGCTGCTCCCGTACTTGTTGGGATAATGTTAACTGCAGCTGCTCTCGCCCGCCTTAGATCTTTGTGAGGGCCATCGACTATAGCCTGATCTCCGGTATAGGCGTGAGTGGTAGTCATAAGGCCTTCTTGAACTCCAAAAGCATCATCGAGAACCTTGATCATCGGGACGAAACAATTTGTGGTGCAAGATGCGTTAGATATCACATGATGCTTTACCGGGTCATAATCATCGTCGTTGACACCAACAACAAAAGTAGCGTCACATGTCGCAGGCGCTGAAATAATTACCTTACGAGCTCCAGCTTCAAGATGAGGTTTAGCCTTTTCTTTATCTGCGAAAATACCTGTCGACTCAATAACAACATCCACGCCGAGCTCTCCCCAAGGAAGATCAGCTGGGCTCCTTTCAGAAAGAACCGTGAGTTTAGATCCATCTACATTTATTCCTCCCCGAACGGCCTTGACCTTTCCTCCAAATTTTCCGTGGACTGAATCATTTTTCAAAAGATGAGCTAGCGTCTCCAACGAACCAAGATCATTTACCGCAACAAATTCAATATCAACACCAGAAATTTTTGCGGCTCGAAAAAAATTTCTGCCAATTCTGCCAAACCCGTTTATACCAACTCGAATAGTCATGATCGTTCCTCCTGGGGGTCAAGTTGCTTGCATCTGCGATGCTAGCGATTCTGCAAGCTCAACACAGTGATATTTGAAGTCTTTTACCCACTTAGATCCCTATGACTAGCTTTGGCTGGATAATTTAATTCCGCTAAAACTGTTTCTAACTCGTTGACAATCGTTACTGACCTATGCTGTCCACCAGTACAGCCAACGGCAAGACTCAAATAGCTTTTCCCCTCTTCTTGATAAGCAGGTAAAAGCAGCTCCAGCAGCTCCGTCAACTTAACCAAAAACTTTTGAGCTATCGGGTCACTTAAAATAAACTCTCTGACTGCATTATCCATTCCAGTTAGCTCTTTCAATCCTTTATCCCAATATGGGTTTGGAAGAAATCTGCAGTCCATGACAAGATCTACATCTGTGGGGAGGCCATGTTTAAATCCAAACGAAACGAGCCTTATTTGCATTCGCTTTTCCTGTGGGTTCACAACGAATAGGTCTTCAATCCGCTGCCCCAGCTGATGAACGTTGAGATCGCTCGTATCTATTTCAACATCAGCAGCCCCGCGCAAGATATCTATTGCTTCGGACTCTGCGAGTATTGATTCCCGAAGACTCCCAACACTTTCATAGGGATGCCTTCTTCTGCTTTCTTCATAGCGCCTTATCAAGGTCTCCTCATCTGCAGTTAGATATAGGACTGAAGTATTTATACTTGGGTCCTTCTGCAAGTCCATTATCTCTGCCATTGTGTCCGCAGGGTCTTCACTTCCGACGACTAGAGCAACATGGGTTCGTACCGACCCAGGAGAGAGA
>CABZWT010000045.1:0-9212 GCA_902529525.1 Actinomycetota bacterium | reverse complement strand
CTGTTATTGCTGCAGCCCTCAGTATGAAAGGCACACTGATCGAAAATGTCCCGCCAGTTTCCGGAAAAGCTATCGAAGACACAAATCCCCAAGAATTTGACCTGAATGATGGATCAAGAACAGAAAATACAAGATTTGCGTATCCGCTAACCTGCAACCCTGGAGTTGCCGAAGGGGCGAAAGGGCCGCATCCTGAAACAATTGTATTGTTGACAGCAGATGCATTTGGCGTGCTCCCTCCAGTCTCGATTCTCAGTGCTGAGGAAGTTATGTATCATTTTGTAACTGGATTTACTTCTAAATTAGCTGGAACTGAGGTTGGCATAACTGAACCTCAAGCAACCTTTTCAGCATGTTTCGGAGATCCCTTTATGTCTCAGAAACCTCATGTGTATGCGAGTCTTTTAGCTAAGCGCATGCAGGAGCACGATACTCGATGCATTCTATTGAATACCGGCTGGAGTGGAGGCCCCTATGGGGTGGGAGAAAGAATGTCCTTGAAGTACACCCGTGCTCTTTTGGACTCTGCACTTTCAGGTGTTTTTGACGACGCTGAATTAGAAACTCAACCAATTCTGAATCTCCGTATGCCAATGAGCTGTCCTAATGTCCCCGATGAGATTCTTGACCCTAGATCCACATGGGAAGACGTGGAAGCATACGATCAACAGGCGTTAAAACTTAGAGATATGTTTAGGAAAAATTACGCCGAGAGTGGCTTTGAAAGCCTCGGCATTTCAGAGGTTATGTAAATACCCAGTTTTCGATAGAGATGCCCTCTCTAATTAAAGCTCTATGCAGGGTCATCGTGATGAATGTATGGTGGCACTGTGAGTGACTTACAACATCAAACAACGCCGTATTTAAGAGTTGATCTACCGACATTTGAATCTAATCTTTCAAAGATGTCACGGGCTTTACCTGGTACAGCACTTCGACCGCATGTAAAGGCTTTTAAATCAACATCTGTAGCGAAACGACTTCATAATGCCGGACATGTAGCTTTTTGCTGCGCAACAGTCAAGGAGATAGAAGGAATGGCAGCAGCCGGATTGGGTGACGACCTCTTGCTAGCCAACGAGGTCTTGGATGCTCGTCGGCTAGGAGCCGTCGCAGAAACAGGAGCCAGAATCACTATCGCCGTTGATTCTAAAGAAACTGTCGACGCCGCTGTTGACGGAGGTGTAAACAACGTTTTAGTAGATGTCAACGTTGGTTTGAGGAGGTGTGGTTGTGCTGCAGCAGAGGCTGGAAGTCTAGCTGAGTATGCAAGAAGCAGAGGATTAAACGTTCGGGGAGTAATGGGTTATGAAGGGCACCTGATGATGGCCACTGACAGAAAAGTCCAGGCTGCAATGGTGAAAGACTCTATGGGCATACTATTGGAAGCCCACACAGATGTAGGAGGGCCAATAGTTTCTGCTGGTGGAACAGGGACCTTTGATATAAATAGCTGGGCGACTGAGATTCAAGCTGGCTCATACCTATTTATGGACACTGAGTATGCAAAACTAGGGTTACCATTTTTGGAGTGCCTTTCTGTAGTTTCAAAAGTGATTTCGGTTTCTCCTGATCGTAGCTGGGCTGTTGTGGATGCCGGATTGAAAGCGCTTGGAATGGATCACGGCAACCCATCGGTTGAAGGTGGAATTGTAGGATTTTGCTCGGACGAGCATACGACCTTATACCCTCTAAAAGGACAAGAAGAAGTAAGCTGGAAAGTCGGCGACCACGTATTTCTCTCCCCCGCACATGTCGACCCGACAATCGCTAAGCATGAGAGAATGCTGGCGTTTGAGGGAAACAAACTTATTGATGAGTGGCCTGTAGACCTACGAGGGTGGTAGATAGTTCCTCGGAGAAGGAGAATTTGATGAGAAATTCATGGGTGAACTGGGGTAGAAATCAGAGATGCGCTCCTGAGCAGCTTGCGCGTCCAAACACCCATGACGAAGTAGCGAAACTAGTTTGCCTTGGAGTAGCAAAAAGAAAAAAGGTTCGTGCAGTAGGGGCTGGCCATAGTTTCAGCCCGCTGTGCCCAACAGAGGGAATAATGATTGATCTAAGTAATTTTAATTCCATTACCAAGGTAGATCCACAGAAGCTGCAAGTAACCGTGGGTGCCGGAATACGTCTTTTCGACTTAAACAAAAAACTCGAATCTCTTGGTTTAGCACTACCGAATCTCGGCGATATCGACTGTCAAAGCCTGGCAGGCGCAATTAGTACAGGAACTCACGGAACTGGGCTGAACTATCACTCAATTAGCCAAGCTGTAATTGGATTAAAGATCATTACAGGAGATGGAGGAACCCTAGAATGCTCCTCTTCTCAAAATCAGGATCTCTTTGAAGTCGCAAGAGTAAGTCTTGGCTCATTAGGAGTCATTGTAGAGATAACTCTCCAGTGCGTCCCTGCATTTCATTTACGGGCTACCGAGCAGACAACACACATCGAAAATGTGCTTGACCTTTTTACAGACGCTATTAGAACATCAGACCATACAGAATTTTTTTGGTTTCCACATACAAAGATCGGAACACTAAAAATCAACTCGAAAACAAACGACCCACCAAGCTACCGAAGCCCATACAAAGCCTTTTTAAGTGACGAGGTAATAGCAAACGGTGGGTTTGAGCTTATTAACAAGTATGCGAAACTCTTCCCTAACCGCGCACAAAAGGTGCTAGAAAAACAAATCTCTCACGAAAGGAAGATCTCCTATGTGGCGCCGAGCTATAAGGTTTTCTGTTCAAAACGTCGAGTTCGTTTCATAGAAATGGAATACGCCGTACCGTTGAACTACCTCTTGGAAGCTTTTCAAAAAGTACGCGAAGTTACTAACCAATTGGACCGGCCAATAACATTCCCGATCGAGGTTAGAGTGCTCGGAGCTGACGAGATTCCTCTTTCACCAGCATATGGGCGAGAGTCAGGATACATTGCAGTCCACGTCTACAGAGACACCCCCATCGACCCATATTTCCAGCTAGTCGAAAATATTATGAAAACATATGACGGACGACCGCATTGGGGGAAAATGCATACGCGTACCAGCGAAGATCTGTCGCCTCTTTATCCTGAATGGAATAAGTTTCAATTAGCTCTTGAAAGACTAGATCCGGATGGCCACTTCTCGACCCCCTATCTCGATCGGGTTCTGAGGAGTTAGGGGAAATTACAGGTACCCATCAGGATTTTGACTTTGCCAATTCCAATGGTCGACACACATTTTCATAAGCGTGTTCTCTGCCCTCCAAGAAAGCTCATTTGAAGCCTTCTCCACATCTGCAAAGACGACCGGAATATCCCCGCTTCGTCTTTCCACAACTTCTCTAGGAATAGGCTTCCCGGTCACTTCCTCTATAATCTTGACCAGCTCAAGAACGGACGAACCTTTGCCTGTTCCAAGATTCCATATATGACTACCGTTTGCGTCTTCTAAAAATCGGAGCGCAGCCAAGTGGCCGCGTGCTAGGTCAACGACATGAATGTAGTCCCGAATACATGTTCCATCCGGCGTTTCGTAATTATCTCCGAAGATGAAGAGCTTCTCTAGTTTCTCAGTTGCAACCTGCATAATGAAAGGCACAAGATTATTCGGTACTCCAGTTGGCATTTCTCCGATTAATCCGGTTGGGTGAGCTCCAATCGGATTGAAATAGCGAAGAAGACCAATGCTCCAACCATCATCTCTTAAAGCGATATCCGAAAGTATTTGTTCTATGAGATATTTTGACATCCCATAGGGGTTTGTCGGGCCGAGTTCTGCTGCTTCATTAAATGGTGCAATCTCAGAGGGTGAATAAACGGTTGCAGAAGATGAAAAAACTAGCGTTGACACTTCAGATGAGGCCATAGCATCTAGCAGGCTGAGCGTTGAGCCAAGATTATTATCATAATATTTAACTGGTTCCTCTACTGACTCTCCTACTGCCTTAAGCCCAGCAAAATGGACAACTGAAGCAATTGGATAATCGCTGAATATTTCGATGATTGTCGAAGTGTCCCGAAGGTCTGCTTCAATAAAAACCGGCGCTGATCCTGTAATTTGTTCAATTCGGGACAAGACTTTTTTGGAAGAATTGACAAGATTATCGACAATGACAACCTGATATCCAGCCTCCATTAACGCAACAGAAGTATGGCTGCCGATATATCCTGTGCCCCCAGTTACTAGGGTAAATTTCTCCATACTTAAGTCTGCCAGTAGAAGTTAAAAATCAGAACTTTGATGTAACGCGATTGCTCCCGCATACTAAACCCCGATAAAAAATGCCCGGATTCCCAATCCCATAATAAAAAGACTCCCAAACCCATACAGGAGATAGCGCTTTTCTCCAACTTGTGTCTTATACCCATAAAGCAAAGCCACAAAAACAATCATTGAGAACCCATACAAATAATGGAAATCTCTCGGCGGTAAATTTTCATCGGACTGTAACGCAACTCCAAGAATTGCCTGAACAAAGACAGTAGTTTGGGCTAAGGCTATGTAAAGCCAAAACGGACGACCTCCATAGACTCCAGTTCTATTAACAACAAAGGCTAGAAGTGCAGCTAGCGCATTTGAGAAAATAACTACGAAGGCAAACGCTGTATGAACCTCACGAATAGTTAGGAGAAGGGTCACCCTGTATTTCCTGAAGAGGATACTTCGACGACATAATGCCAAAGTTCCGCTGACAATCCGAGATGTTTTGGAGGTTTCTCTCCAGATGGCGACTGATGGGCATGGGCGGCTTGGCCTGAGTTCCGCCAAGCTTCAAATGATGCATCATCAGCCCAACGCGTAACCACTAGCCATTGGCTCCTTTCATCATTAGGTCGGAGGAGTTCAAAACCTTGAAACCCTGGAGCATCATCAACGGAATTAACTCGGTCTGCAAACCGCTTTGCTACTTCTTCCCCATGTTCTGAAGGAACTGTTATTGCATTAATTTTAATTACTGTCATACAACAATCATGGCACTAGAAAATCTGAAAGCAAGAGTTGAACAGCAGTTGGTCGAGCCGAAAGACAGAAATTCTTACCTTACAGCATCTATGTTTCGTAAATTCTGAATTTCATTTTCAGAAAAGCCCCAGCTCGATAAAACTTCTTCAGTGTGCTCGCCTGGGTGAGGTGGCGGCCCATCAATGACTCCTGGAGTTCGACTGAATCTCGGTGCCGGTGCAGGTTGTTTAACCCCAGCGACCTCAACAAATGTTTCACGTTCGACATTGTGGGGGTGGGCACATGCCTCTGAAGGTGAAAGAACTGGAGCAAAGCAAACATCAGTTCCTTCCATCAGCTCAACCCACTGGTCACGTGTCTTGGAGCGAATAGTTTCAGCTATCTTCAACTTCATCTTTGGCCACTGTGATCGATCCATCTGTTTCGGAAGTTCTTCTTGGTCAAGACCAGTTATTCTCAGAAGTTCTGCATAGAACTGCGGTTCGATAGAACCTAATGAAATGTATTCGCCATCAGCGCATTCGTAAACATCGTAGAAAGGGGCGCCGGTATCAAGCATATTCGTCCCACGATCGCCCCATACTCCCATAGAAAGAAACGTGTGGATCATTGTCGCTAAAAGAGCTGAACCATCAGTCATAGCTGCATCCACAACCTGACCTTTCCCACTTGTTTGAACTTCAACAAATGCAGCGCAGATTCCCAAAGCTAGAAGCATTCCTCCCCCACCGAAATCTCCTACAAGGTTTACTGGAGGGACTGGAGGTTCCCCCTCTCTTCCAATCGTTCCAAGCACACCTGATAGCGCTATATAATTGATATCATGGCCCGCCATATTCGAATATGGCCCAGTTTGTCCCCAGCCGGTCATCCTGCCATATACCAATCGAGGATTTCTTCCCAGACATTCTTCAGGGCCAATCCCAAGACGTTCAGCTACACCTGGACGAAAACCTTCAATAAGAGCATCTGCTTCTTCAACTAACCGAAGCAGTGCTTTAATTCCATCTTGGTTTTTGAGGTCGAATGCAACTGATTTTCTTCCACGGTTTAATAGATCCACTCCCGGAGTTGCAGGGAATTCATTAGGGACGGCCGATACTCGATCAACCCTAATTACTTCCGCCCCAAGGTCCGAAAGTACCATTGCACAGAATGGCCCTGGACCTATCCCCGCTATCTCTATTATTTTCTTTCCTTCTAAAGACCCCATTCTTTACCCTTCCCAAGATCGGCAAGCTCTATCTTTGCTAGGCAAGACATTCGCTCTTTTTGATGAACACCGCAACCATAACCGACTCCACCACACGCAGCAGACTGTATAGAAAAATATTTTGCATCAAGAGTGCTTCTTTTTTAGGCTCAGACGACAATCTAGCGATAGTCTTCCCCCGTGGAGCAACAAAATAACGATCTAACTTCCGCACAGTATGACGCGGTAAAAAATGACGCTAATAGATTACGGATCTTAGCTGGAGCTGGTTCAGGGAAAACCCGTGTCTTGACTCATCGAATCGCTCACCAAAGCAAAGCATTTCGCTTAGAACCAGAGCATGCCCTATGTCTAACCTTTACCAAAAAAGCTGCCGAAGAGCTACAGGCGCGTCTACAGACACTGGGACTTTCTAGCCCAGTAACTGCAGGAACCTTTCATGCTTTAGCTTATTCACAACTGCAAACTCGCTGGAAGGACTTAGATCTTCCTCGCCCTCCTTCGGTACTAGAAAACCGCAAGAGGATTCTCATACCTATGCTCCCGAAACAACTCTCTTTCGATGTTCGTGAATCAACAATGAACGAAATCAACTGGGCTACTGCCAGAAGACTAAACCCTGAAGCTTACCCTGCAGCGGCTGAAGCAGCTCGAAGAAAACCAGCCGTAGGGGTGAACCAGATTAGCGAATTCCTATTGCAGTTTGCTCAAGAAAAGAAGAGGTTAAACCTCATCGATTTCGATGACATTTTAGAATACGCTATCAACGACCTAACGAACGATCCTAAATATGCCGCAGGGCGACACTGGAAATACCGATATATCTTCGTTGATGAATTCCAAGATGTGAACCCACTACAATTTGCCCTTTTACGGGCTTGGCTGGGACCTGATAGCTCCATATGCGTGGTGGGAGACCCTGATCAGGCCATCTATTCGTGGAATGGAGCTGACGCAAAATACCTTAAGAATTTTGATACATATTTCCCTGGAAGCACGACAGTTGAACTCAACGAGAATTTTCGCTCAACTCCTCAAATAATCGAGCTAGCCTCTTCGCTTCTCAAAAAAGAAGACAAAGCTAGCAAAACTCAGAAACCAGATGGCGAAATCCCATCCATATATCAAGCAAAAACCTGCTCGCAGGAGGCTGAATACATAGCTAAAAGGATTAATGAAACCGGACAGATATCCGAACGCCTGTCAAGGCAGGCTGTGCTTGTAAGAACACACGCTCAAATTAGCCAAATAATCGAAACCTTCTCGCAATTCTCTATCCCTTGCTCAAGCCCATTGGGTCGTGAAACCCCCCTTGGAACAGAAGATGCTAATACGAATAATGAATCCGTCACTGTCACTACTTTCCATGCATCAAAAGGACTGGAATGGCCAATCGTATACATCGCAGGGCTTGAAGAAGGATTCAGCCCCATCTCATATGCAGACTCCGATGCTGCTTTAGAAGAAGAGCGCCGACTTCTCTATGTAGCTATGACACGTGCCAAAGAACAGCTTCATTGCACTTGGGCCCGACAGAGAACTTTTGGAAACAGGAGAGCAACTCGAAATGCATCGCCATATTTGAGGGAAATTTCGCATTCGATGGACAAAACAGACTTTCAAATGAAATCAGGAGTGCCACTACGAAATCGAATCCAGATGCTCCGCAATCAGATTTTCCCTAAGACAAAATCACAAGAAACAAACCCACAATTAAAGAAAAACCTACACAACTGGAGAGAGCGTAGGGCGATAGCTGCTGACGTGAAGCCGCAAAACGTAATCTCGGACGAAGCACTTGAGCAGCTAATAGCTACAAAACCAAAAACAAAGGAGCAATTGGAGCAAATAACGCATATGAATACTTTTAATATCTCCAGATACGGGGAAGAAATTCTCAAGATTCTCTCCAATGAAAATACTTGAAAACCTTAAGTCACGAACTATAACTTGTTAAGGTTTCACATGGGCGATAACGAGAACTCACCATCTAGCCTCAAACGATCCCTTGGCCTCGGTCATGTATTTGTGATCAGCACCGGAGGGACAATCAGCGCTGGGTTGTTCTTTCTTCCAAGTTTCGCAGCAGCCAAAGCAGGTCCCTCTGCGATCTTGGCATATCTAATTGCCGGCCTTCTAGCTTTACCTGCAATGCTATCTGTCTCTGAACTTTCGACGGCCATGCCGCGCGCAGGTGGCCTGTATTATTTTTTAGCGAGAGCTTTAGGCCCTGCAGGGGGAACGGTAACGAGTGTAGCTACATGGCTGTCGCTTGTAATGAAAGATGCATTTGCTCTCGTAGCTATGAGCGCATATCTAGCGTTAATTGGAATAAACCTTCCCAGCAAATTAACGGCAGTGATACTCATTGTTCTCTTCACTCTTTTAAATATTGTTGGATCAAAGACAAGTGCCTCTCTCCAAATTGCCATGGTGGGATTTCTTCTAGTAGTAGTCATTTGGTTTCTCGCAACAGGGATGCCTGAAGTCGGAAATGCTTCCGGAGATCTTGAACCGTTCTTTAGCAAGGGAAGCGAAGGCTTAATTGCAGCAATTGGACTGGTGTTTGTTAGTTACGGTGGCCTAACCAAAGTTGCCAGTATGGCAGAAGAGGTTGAAGATCCATCGCGAAATATCCCCCTTGGCGTAATCCTCTCTCTTTTCGTCAGTACTGTTGTTTACACCCTAGGGATGCTCGTGGTAGTGGCAGTCATACCACAATCAGACCTCTACGGAGACTTAGCGCCACTGCATACAGCTGCTGAGTCATACATGCCAGCTGTTGGAGCTGGATTTGTTATAGCTGCAGCTCTTGCAGCTTTTGCATCCGCCGCAAATGCAGGGATACTGTCAGCTGCGCGATACCCAATGGCAATGAGCCGAGATGGGTTGATGAGCGGCTCTTTTTTGAAAATGAGTAGATTCGATACACCTATCTGGGGAATAGTCCTTACAGGCCTCGGCATGATTGTCATTGTGGTTGCCTTTGGGGCTGGAGCTATAGCGAAACTCGCTAGCGCATTCGTGCTTGTAAAACTCGCA
>CABZWT010000044.1:0-9641 GCA_902529525.1 Actinomycetota bacterium | reverse complement strand
CGTTACAACTATCGTCGTAATCTTTTCACCTTCAATTATTTCCGCTTTCGCCCGAACCTTTACTGAACCTCTACCCGATGTGTAAGCCTGGATAATTCCTTCTCTACCTAGAATTTGTCCGCCCGTAGGAAAATCGGGCCCTAATACAAATTTCATTAGATCTTCGGTTGTAGCCTCTGGATTGTTAATCAAATGAATCGCAGCGTCAGAAACTTCGCCAAGATTATGTGGTGGAATATTTGTAGCCATCCCAACAGCGATTCCTTGTCCTCCATTAACTAAAAGATTTGGAAAGCGGGCTGGAAGTACAGTTGGTTCTTGTGAAGAACCATCAAAATTGTCTGCAAAGTCAACGGTTTCCTCGTCAATTCCTTCCAACATACTCATAGCTAATTGCGAGAGGCGGCTCTCGGTATATCTGGGGGCCGCCGGAGGGTCATATGGGGATCCGAAATTTCCGTGAGGATCAATTAATGGATGTCGAAGAGAAAACGATTGTCCAAGCCGAACAAGAGCTTCATAGATAGCACTATCACCGTGCGGGTGATAATGCCCCATTACCTCGCCGACAACAGTAGCGCATTTCACATGAGATCTATCTGGGCGGACATTTGTATCATACATAGCCCATAAGATTCGCCGATGAACTGGTTTAAGCCCATCTCTTGCATCAGGAAGAGCTCGCGAGACAATAACTGACATGGCGTAATCAAGAAATGATTGTTCCATCTCCTGTTGAATTTCAATTGCTTCTATCCCAGAAGGTCCATCATCAGGAATTGATTCTGTTGTATCACTCATTATGTATCACTTTTATATTCTCTTTAAATATCTAAGAATCGAACATCTTTTGCATTTGTTTGAATAAAGATTTTTCGGCTTTCTACGTCTTCACCCATTAATTTAGAGACAACATCATCAGCTAAGGAAGCTTGTTCAACTGTTACCTGAAGAAGAGTTCTGGTAGCGGGGTTCATTGTTGTATCCCAAAGTTCATCAGCGTCCATTTCTCCTAATCCTTTTAATCGCCCAAAGTCTGCTTTATGTTTTGGATTTTCTTCGAGAAATTTTTCTTTCGCATAATCATCTTTTAAATAAACTTTCGCTTTGTTTACTTCAGTTGAATACAACGGCGGCTGTGCAATATATACGCAACCTTCAAAGAAAAGCTCTTTCATCTGTCGATATAAGAAGGTTAATAAAAGAGTACGAATATGGCTTCCATCTACATCAGCATCGGCAAGCAGAATAATTTTGTGGTACCTGATTTTTTCAAGATCAAAATCTTCCCCGAATCCCCCGCCAATAGCAGCTATAAGCGCTTGAACTTCAGTATTGTTGAGCATTTTATCGATACGTGATCGTTCGACATTAAGGATTTTTCCTCTAATAGGAAGAATTGCCATGATCTTAGGATCGCGGGCATCTTTTGCTGACCCTCCAGCTGAATTTCCCTCAACAATATAGAGCTCTGATTCTCTAGGTTCCTGACTCGAACAATCCGTTAATTTCCCAGGTAATCCTGCCCCATCTAACGCTGATTTTCTTCTAGTTGCATCTCTTGCTGTTCGTGCAGCAATTCGGGCTCTTGCCGCTTGAACTGCTTTCTGCGCTATTCTTTTTGCTTCAGCTGGATGTTCCTCAAGCCAATCTTTTATGTGCTGTCCTGTAGCTTTTTCAACTAGTGAGCGAATAGAAACATTTCCTAATTTACTTTTAGTTTGTCCTTCAAACTGTGGTTCTCGTAATCGGACAGAAATAATTGCGGTCAGACCTTCACGAATATCTTCGCCTTGTAGGCTGTCATCTTTTTCGCGTAAATGATTTTTATCACGGGCATATTGGTTAATAGCCCTAGTTAATGCAGTACGGAATCCTTGTTCATGCATACCACCTTCACTTGTTGCTATTCCATTAGCAAAACTATGAATTCCGTCTGTGTTAAAGCCTGTATTCCACTGGAAAGCAATTTCAACTTCTTGTTCTTCATCTTCTTCTTCGAAGTAACCTACGTCCTGAAAGAGAGCTTCCTTTGAAGCATTCACATGTTGGACAAAGTCCATAATTCCACCGTCGTAACAAAATGTTTTCTCTTTGAATCCGGAATTCTTTCGAGAATCTATGAATTTAATTTCCAATCCTTTATTGAGAAACGCCATCATTTGGAAACGTTCAACCAAAGTTGCGGATCTAAACTCTATTCCTTCTTTAAATATTTCCTTATCAGGCCAAAATCGGACAGTTGTTCCAGTTCTATTATTTGGAGAGTCTTCCGCAATAGAAAGCTTTTGATCTGGTTGCCCACCATCTTTGAATGACATGAAATGGCGTTTACTGTCTCTATCAATCTCAACTTCAACTCGAGAACTCAAAGCATTTACAACTGAAACACCCACACCATGTAGACCACCAGAAACCTTATATCCTTCGCCACCAAATTTACCGCCTGCATGAAGAACTGTCAGAACAACTTCAGCAGCGGTTAAATCTTCATACTGATGGTGTTTTCCAACTGGTATACCTCGTCCATCATCTCGTACTTCACAACCTCCGTCTGGAAGTATTTCAATTTCTATTTGATTACAATGACCTGCCATTGCTTCATCAACTGCATTATCAACAACTTCATATACCAAATGATGTAGTCCTGTAGGTCCAGTTGACCCTATATACATTCCTGGTCTTTTTCGCACTGCTTCAAGACCTTCAAGAACTTGAATATCTTGAGCACTATAGGAATCAGTTGCTTGAGACATTCCTCTTTTTCTCCGCTATTTGTTAGATCTTTTGAAACATGCTGATCTCCTCAGAAAAATCATGAATTTTTATGAAAAAGACGTGGTCAGAGGGGTTATTCACAGCGTATATATTCTACCATTATCTAGTGTTTTTTTAAGGCTTTAAAGAAGAAACCCTTAGTCTTTTTGAGAACGAAGAGAAATTTTGATTTGAGTAATGATGTCCTCATGGAAAAGGGATTTTACACCTTCCAAAATTTTGTCAGATTGCCATTGAATTTCTTGAACTAAACCCGGATCAGTAACTGTGATAGTAAGACATTTTTCATGTACAGCTACCGGTGTACAAAAAGGAAGCAAAGATTCATCAATGATCGACGGCCAATGAGCAAGAATTGTCTCGATAGTCGAAAGTGAAGCTCCAGAAATACCCTTCATTAAAGTATCTAATACACTTCTTAACCTTGTTGGTTCCTTAGAAAAGCCTTGATTATCAAAAGACATGTTTTCATAGTAGGCAATGATTAAACCAGTCAAAAATGATTAGTTTAAGATTTTTCCTTGATGAATATTTATTTCCATTGCACTAGCTACATAATCAGGTTTTATAGCAGTTGTAATAAATGTTTGATCAGCAACAAGCAACTCTAAAAGGCCCTTTGACCTCGTTGCATCCAATTCGGAAAAAACATCATCTAAAAGGAGAAGAGGTTTTGTTTGATGAACATTTTCCAGTAGTAAATGCCCTGCAATACGCAAAGATAAAGCGATAGTTCGTTGCTCACCCTGGGACGCGTGCGTTCTGGCAGGTAACCCAGAGAGAAAGACATATATTTCATCCCTATGTGGACCAACAAGTGTGGTTCCTCTTCTTAATTCATCATCTCTCATCTCTTCAAATACCTGTAAGAGTCCTTTTTCTAACCAAGGAGGATCATAGTTGAGGTCCAAGGAAACCTCTCCCCCTACAAGTTCTAAATAAGCGTTCTCAGCATAGGTTTTTATACTCTCCAGAAGAGATTTTCGTTCCTCTCCCCATTTTTTACTTAAATCATCAAGCTTTTCATCCCACACTTGAAGCGTTACTGCAATATCGTCTGTTAATCGCCCCCTTGCTTGTTTCAACAAGGCATTCCTTTGCTTTAATACCTGCTCAATATCAGTTCGAATTTGAATATTTTTCGGATGAATTTGTACTAAAAGATCATCAACATAATTTCGTCGTATCGAAGGCCCTGCCTTCACTAAATTCAGATCATCTGGCCCGAAAATAGTTATAGGTATCAATCCACTTAAATTTCTTAAAGGCGTTATTTTCTGCTTATTAACGAAGACTTTATTCTGACGTACTTTAGAAATTTCTGCTTCAACTAGCAATTCTCTATTTAAGTGTTGAATTTCTGCACGAATGATTGAGGTTTCGCAATCCTGTTTAATTAAAGCCTCAGAGGGCACCGATCTAAATGATTGTGCCGTTCCTAAAAATCCTACAGCTTCTATAAAGTTAGATTTCCCTTGTCCGTTGTCACCAAGAAGGATTATTTTTCCTTTTGGAAGAGATATATCTATTTCCTCGTAATTTCGGAAGTTCTGAAGCCAAAGATGCTTAACATAAACCATCAGGCTTTACAGTTTCCTATGAAATACGGACGGGCATTAGTAGATACAAAAACTCTGGATGATCAGAAGCTTTCAAAACCGCTGGCTTCTGATTATCAGTTGTTTCTAACGTAACGTCCTCACCTGGTGCTATTTCTAAACCTTTTAAAAGATATTCAGCATTAAATGCAATAACTAATTCGTCACCAGAATAAGAAGCATCAACTATTTCATGCGCTTCACCAATGTCTTGTGTCTTCGCTATTAGTTCTAAACCACTATTGGACATTTCAAGGCGTACAGGTGTAGCTTCTTGAGCCAATAACCGAACTCTTCGAACCGCATCAAAAAGTTCTCCCCTGTTTGCAGTAAGTTTGTTTGGATTGCTATCTGGAACAAGTCTTTGATAGTCAGGGAATTCTCCATCAATTAAACGGGTTGTCATCCGAACATTCTGTACAACAAAGGAAGCTTCTCTATCGGATAAATGTAAAGAAACTTCATCATTAGGTTCAATAAGTCTCGCTAATTCAGTAAGAGCTCTAGAAGGAACAAGAATTGGTGGCTGGCCTTCTAAAAGAGATGCATCAGGCATATCACGGACTGCTAAACGATAGGAATCAGTTGCTACAAGACGAAAGCCTTTCTTTTCTGCAACCATATAAACACCAGTAAGGATTGGTCGTGAATCATCAGAAGATGCAGCTGGTGTTACTTGCTCAAGCGCTCGCACCAGATCTTCACCATCGACAGTAACTGGGGGCGTCGTTGGCTCCTCAAAGTTTGGATATTCATCTTTAGGTATTGTTCGTAACGAAAATTCACTTCTCCCCGCCACTACGTGAAGATTTGTATCCTCTGCAGTTATGTCAACAGCACCAGGCTCTACCGCACGAACAACATCTGCAAGTAATTTAGCAGGAACAACGGTGACACCATTTTTTTCTCCTCCTACTTCCACTGAAACTGTAATAGTAAGGTCTAAATCACTACCAGTAATTACTAACTCATTACTAGAAAGATCTAAACGAAGACCGTGCAATACAGGTAAAGTTCCTCTATTTGTTACAGCTTTACTAGCAATATTTAATGCATCTACTAGCAGATCGCGTTCACATCGAAATTTCACTTGGGGAGAACTCCTTTACTTGAATATTTATTTTATATAGGTAGTAACAGTAGTAGATATGTGGGTATGTGGGTAAGACCTTATTTTGCCTGTTCACACACCATTCTAGTCTGTGTACCAAGCTGTTGATTAGTTATGTAATCCACACCCTTAAAAAATTCTCTGCTTTTCCCTTTCTTTATTTTTTGATACTTATAAACAGAAAAATTCGTCTTTCCACAACGGTGTGGGAAAGTTTTATTTACCAGTTTTTATCGTATGGATTAGTTCAGTTACCTGGTCATAGATTGTTTGTTTAGCTGACATCAATCCACTTATTTTATCTACAGCATGAATAACAGTCGTATGGTCTCTACCGCCGAACTCTCGTGCTATTGCCGGATAGCTTAACTCTGTCAATTCACGAAAGACATACATCGCAATCTGTCTTGCAGTAACAAGAGGACGATGGCGACGTTGGCCAATAATATCTTCTTTTGACAAACCGAACATTTCAGCTGTGGTGTCTAAAATAACATTCGGAGTTATCGGACGTGGTTTCTTTAGTGCTATAAGTTCATGTAAAACTTCTTTGGCTAAGTCAACAGTAAGAGGAAGACTACTTAAATTAGCAAACGCACAGACTCGAATAAGGGCGCCTTCTAATTCACGAATATTTTCTGTTGCATGTGTAGCTATAAATTCCAAAACTTCATCAGGGACCGGAAATGTCTCAAATTCAGCTTTTTTCCTTAAGATTGCAAGCCTAGTCTCAAGATCTGGGGGTTGAATATCAGTTAATAACCCCATTTTGAATCTGCTTCGTAATCGATCTTCAAGTGTAGAAATAGCATCCGGTGGCCTATCTGAAGATAAAACTATTTGTTTGTTTGCTTGATGGAGACTGTTAAATGTATGGAAAAATTCTTCTTGTAGGCCTTCTTTACCTTCAAGAAATTGAATGTCATCCATTAGAAGAACGTCTATTTCTCGATATCGACTTTTAAATTCAGCACGATTATTTGTACGTATCGCTTCTATAAATTCATTTAGGAACGTCTCAGTTGAAACATATCTGGTTGAATGAGAAGGATAGTTTTCATGAATGTAATTTTCTATAGCTTGTAATAAATGAGTTTTTCCAAGTCCAGCCTCCCCATGTATAAAAAGAGGGTTGTAAGATTGGGCTGGCCTTTCAGCAACAGACAATGCTGCGGCATGAGCAAATCGGTTGCTTGTTCCTGTTACAAAAGAATCAAACGTGTATTTCTCATTTGTGATATGTTCACTTTTTATTTCGCTATGTGTTTCCGCTGGTAAATAAGTATTCTCTTCATTGTCTTCTGGAATAAGTGGGATATCGTCAACAACTGAAAGGTCTAAAGCATCAATATTCTTTGTATCCACTTCAACAATAAGATTTACATGTGTAGGTGAGGCTTCATGAAGAGCTTCAGCTACAAGAGGTTTAAAAGGGCCTTCTACTCGATCTTTAACCCATTGGCTTGGAACGGTCAGAACAAGCTCATCATTTGTGACAGAAAGAGGCCTGGCTTCTTTGAAAGTCGAATTCCAAACACCATCTGAAACTTGATCACGAATAGATTGGGCGCAAGCATCCCATAACTGGTTTACATTTGACATTTCATTTTCCTAAAATTTGACCTCTCTAAATCTTAAGAACGATGCATAAAGTCTGTATAACTAGAATATTAAGATAAATCTCTCAATAAATCAGAATCGCTGCATTAGTTCTATAAGTGTGTTGTGCAAACTAGCACTACTATCCACATGATGCTAGTGGAAGTTAAGTGGATTTGTTTTACCTGTTCAGACACAGTTTTTTGAAGTTATCCACAGCTTGTGGAACATAATTAGACAGAAATTATACTCGCCTGTGGATAACTTTATTTGAGTAGAAACACAATGTGGGATTTAGAGGTTGCTATGTCTCTTTGTGTGCCTCTACTGTAGAAGAGAACATAATAGGTTGAATGCTGCCTGCAGGTAAAAAGTCAACACAGAGTTGGGCTTGTGAATCAGGGTGTATGAAATCTATATAGTTGTTTATATAGATGAATGTGATCAAAATATTTGAAATTAATGGATCACGAGACAAAGGATTGTTAGTGAAAAGAACTTACCAACCCAATGTTCGTAAAAGAGCAAAAAAACATGGGTTTCGTCAACGAATGTCAACCAGAGGAGGCCGGGCGATAATTAATTCGCGACGGCGGCGTGGAAGGCAAAAACTGTCAGCGTAATTGGTCGTGTAAGCGGACGAGAACGTCATAGCGCTCTACTCAAATATGGGAAACGAGCGCATCATGGCCCGATTAGTGTTGTGTTTCTATCTGATGGTAGTGATATTCCATGTTTGGCTTTCTCGATAACGCGAAAAGTTGGATCAGCAGTTATCCGAAATAGAATACGGCGCCAATTACGAGAAGAGTTTCGAAGACTTCATTTATTAGATCCGGAAAGCATTCCACCTGGAAGCTATTTGATCAGAATAAAACCTGAACCTTGGATAACAAAAAATCCACAAAAAATACTAGAAAAAGCCTTAAAAAACCTATAAAGACTTAATGAATATAATAAAACAATCACCGAATATCGGAAAAAAAACAGCAAAACTCTTAATAAGCGGTTACCAACAACTTTTTTCTTTTAAAGAACCGACTTGTCGTTACTTCCCATCTTGTTCTGAATATGCAGATGAAGCCATTGATCGTCATGGAGTCACTAAAGGAAGCTGGATTTCTATAAAACGACTCCTCCGATGTCATCCTTGGGGAAATTACGGATATGACCCTGTTCCAGGAAGGCCTGAAAATGTCTAGAATGTTCAGTTTTTTAGCAGATATTTTGACCCAAATATATAATTTTTGGCCAAGTTATGGCGGATCAATAATCATTTTCACCCTAATTTTTATGGTGATTATGACGCCAGTTACGCTCCGGCAAACAAAATCTATGTTGGCAATGCAGAGACTTGCTCCTGAAACAAAAAAACTCAGACAAAAGTATGGAAACGACAGAGATCGAATGAACCGCGAAATGATGGCGTTGTATCAAGCAAACAACGTTAATCCATTAGGGGGATGTCTTCCGATCTTATTCCAATCCCCCGTATTTTTAGGGCTCTTTTATGTAGTTCGTGGTTTAACCCGAAGAGTTGGAGATTTAGGCCTTGCAATTGGTGATTCTGTAACACGAGGGACAGGGGAACTCACTGCATTTACAGATAGGACGTATAACCCGGAATGGGTAGACAAGGGCTCTGATCTTTACCAAGACCTTACAAACACTTCAGAAATGAAATCATTTGCCCTTGATCTTTCTCAAAGCCCATCTCAAGCGCTCGGAGAGGGGTTTTTAACAGGAATCCCCTATTTACTATTAGTAATACTTGTTGGGGTCTCTTCTTGGTTGCAACAGAAACAAATACAAGGCCGCTCTTTAAACACCATGAGCCCGCAGCAAGCCATGATTATGAAAATAATTCCATTTATGCTCCCTGTCTTTTCATTCGCATTCCCAACAGCTCTTATTTTCTACTTCCTCACTTCAAATATTTTCAGAGTTGGGCAACAAATGTTTATAACTAAACGTTTTTATGGCGATAGCAAAGCAGAAAAAGAAGTCGTTGTTCCAACTGCAAAGGAAATGGAAGAACGAGAAAAAGAAAATATACGGAATTCAAAAGCACAAAAAGGGGCTGGTGATCACGGACGCCGTCCAGTCGCTAATCCACCAAAGAAACGCAAAAAAAAGCCACTACCAGCTGAAACACCTAAAAAAGGTAATGTGGCAGAGCGTAAAGAACCATCAGCAAGGCCACACTCTAAGCGAGTAACGCCTAAGAAAGAAACCGACCAAGACGCGCCAGGTTCACGACGTCGCAAAAAGAAAAGAAAAGAAAAATAGATATGGAATGGGTAGAAGTTCGCGGTGATGATGTTGCCGCAGCAGAAGAATTAGCGCTAGATCAGCTCGGAGTAGCTCGAGAAGACGCAGAGTTTGAAATAGTTACAGCTCCAGAGAACAAATGGCTTGGATTAAAAAAGACCGAAGCGCGCGTACGCGCACGTGTAAAGCCTGCAGGTCCAAGATCAAAGGAAAATAATAAAAAAAGAGGAAACAACCGAAAAAAACCCCAAAATCGAAAAAACCAACAGTCAAATAATCAAAAA
>CABZWT010000043.1:0-10001 GCA_902529525.1 Actinomycetota bacterium | reverse complement strand
TGGGCGTAGATCCCAGGCGCCTGAGTGGTTAAAGGCTATTGGAATTGAAGTTCCAGAAGAGGTAGAAGATACCGGCATTGTTTACTATTCACGTTTTTTCCGAATCGGAGAAGGTCAGGAGTTGCCTGTTAGCGATCGACTCATCGCCGGAGATCTCGGTTATTTGAAATATGGAGTTTTTTGGGGTGATAATCGAACTTTTTCGATCACCTTAGCAACTTCTGATAAAGATAAAACATTTTGGGGAGTTCGGGATCCGAAAATCTTTGACCATGTAGTTAGAGAGATCCCAGCCGCTTCGAAATGGGTAACCTTGGGCGCTGATCCAATCACTCAAGTCCATTCAATGGCTGGCCTACTAAACCGACGAAGGTCCTTAATAGGCGAAAGTGGTGTCATCATAAAAGGATTTCACATGATTGGGGATGCGCTTATCTGCACAAATCCTTTATATGGCAGAGGATGCTCAACAGGATTTTGGCAAGCTCATCTCCTTACGAAAGCAATTGAACACAATCCAAATGATTTTATGTCTCAGGCGGAAGTTTTTGCGCAAGATATTGATGAGCATATTCTTCCTTGGTATCAGGCATCGGTTGATTCAGATCGGAGCAATCGCGAGCTTGAAAATGGGATTCCAAGCGAAGGAGCAACTCGGAAGTCAATTCTTCAGAATGGCTTACTCCCAGCTACACAAACTTCTGCCAAAGTTTGGCGCGCTTTTATGCGGATGATGAATCTGCTGGCCCCACCGAAAAGCCTCAATGAGCCAGAAATAATGGCTGATGTTCTAGAAATGTGGGAAAAACGTGGAGAACGTCCTGTTCCTCCTCCTCTGGGTCCAGAAAGAGACGAAATGATAGACCTTCTTGGGCTAAAGGAAACAGCCTAAGCTATTTTCTTATCCCTGACCTACCGGATTGACGCGAAGAATTTTCTTACGTCTTCGACGAATAACTCGGGCTGCTCGAATGCTCCGAAATGCCCTCCTTTGGGCATCCGTGTCCAATGGGTGATGTTATAACTTCCTTCACACCATGTCCTTGGAGATTGGAGTATCTCTTCTGGAAATGAGGCGACACCAGTTGGTATCTCAACTTTTTCTCCACCTCCAAAGCTTCCACCAAAACTTTCCCAATACAACCTTGCGGATGAAGCTCCCGATGCAGTTAACCAATAAATCATTACGTTGTCCAGTAGTTCGTCTTTCGTTAACACATTCTCTGGGTGATCGTCGCAATCCATCCAACTCCAAAATTTCTCAATTATCCAAGCCATCTGCCCTATCGGTGAATCAACTAGCCCGTAACCCAAAGTTTGTGGTCGAGTTCTTTGCTGAGTTGAGTAACCAGAATCCCATTCCTGATAGTAGGTCAACCGTTCAAGGGCGTGACTATCGTCTTCAGAGGGATTCTGAAGGGCTTCAGGAGTTGGTCTACCTATCGGCATATTCAAATGGATACCTTCGCAGTGTCCAACATTTCTGCCAATCTGTGTGGTGACTGCTGCGCCCCAGTCCCCTCCTTGAGCTCCGTAGGCTTTATACCCGAGTCGGACCATCAGGTCGTCCCAGGTTGCAGCTATTTTTTCTACTCCCCATCCCGTCTTCGTTGGCTTTTCTGAGAATCCATAGCCGGGAAGAGTTGGGCAGACGACATGGAACGCATCTTCGGCCTTTCCTCCATAAGACGTTGGATCGGTAAGTGGTTCAATGACTTTATGAAATTCGACAATAGACCCAGGCCATCCGTGTGTTATGAGGAGTGGCATAGCGTTCTCGTGAGGTGAACGCTGATGAACAAAGTGAATATCAAGATCGTTAATATTCGTTATGAATTGGGTGAATCGATTTAACTGTGTTTCGCTTTGCCGCCAGTCGTATTCATTCGCCCAGTAATCTGCTAGCTCCTTTGTATATGAAAGCGGTATACCTTGTGTCCAGTCATCAACGCATTCTTTTTCGGGCCATCTGGTGAGTTCTATCCTTTTCTGAAGGTCCTCAATCTGCTGATCGGGTATATCAATTGTGAATGGGGTGATTGTTTCCATAAAGTCTTATTACCTCTCTTTAATCGTGGTTTATCGGGTCGTAATCCCAAAGCTGAGTTTCTATGGGGTCGCCATAAAGTAGATGGGCAGGGCTATGTTTCTCTATATTTCCAGTAAGTCCTCTATACATTCCGAATCCGCATAGCTGTCGAAGTTCTGGAGAAAAGGTAGCAACTACTTCTGGTGGCAGTCCGAGTTGCTGATTCTCCTGTTGCCGAATGAAGCCAGCGCAGTAATTCATTGCGACGCCTATTCGAACTTCATCTTTCGTAGTATTTGCCCCTCCACCATGCCAGGTGCTTCCGTGCCATACAAGGACAGACCCTTTGGACATTTCTGCAGGAATGCTTTCAATATCGCTTTGGTCACCAAAATAATCTGGATTCTGCCAACGATGGCTTCCTGGAACTACGCGTGTAGCCCCGTTTTCCTCGGTGAAGTCCGTAAGGGCCCACATTGAGTTACAAACCGTTGCTATATGAGGCTTTTCTAGGGGTTGAACTTGGTCATCGGCGTGTATTACTTGTGCTGTCTCTCCGGGAGCAAGGGAAATGGATGCGAGAGATGAGACCAAGCATTGTTCCCCTAGAACACCTTCGATGAGTTCTAATACCTGAGGCTGTACGGGTATCTTTTGCCAGATTTCTCCATGGGCGAGAAGGTTGTACGTTCGAGTGGTCCTGTTTCCTTCGAATCTGTTGTTGTCAGGAGTTCGGTTTAAGTTCTGTTCTAGACGAGCTACATCAGCGATTAGTTCTTCAATAAAATTCAGGTCAATGATATTTTCAACGATCGTGAATCCTACATCGTTAAGTTCTTGATGATGTTTGGTTAGATCCATAGTCAATTCAACATCCCTACCGCATGCAGGGGAACAAATCGGAGCACTAACCGCTGGTCCTCAATCATCGCCTGCTGGAATTCGTCCCAATCGGGGTGTTCTTGTCCGAGGACCCGTCGATAAATATCGGTTAACTCCTGATTAACGTCATCATTCGGCTCTTGAGCGGGTGCGGTAACTTCAACAATTCCATCGAAAGAAATATACGACCAGGTATCGGGAGATGTGATGTGGAGGACAGCTCTGTTATCTCTTAAGAGGTTTCTAGTCTTAGCTCTTGATGCTGTCGCTGAAATGCAGAATTTTCGTTCTTTCAAAGTAAAAGAAATGTCAGATGACTGGGCTCTTCCATCTTTGCGGGTAGTGATCAATATCGCATGGTTTTTTTCTTTAGCCCATTCAAGTGCTTGCTCTAGGTCCATTTCCATATTCTTCCAGTGAGTTCCTGAAACTTCAAGGTACCAGAAACGTCATCGCTCAACATATTGAATGTCAAGCATCCACGTGGGCTGCATTTCGTTAAGACTTATCTGCTAATCGCTCAGCCCGTTCAATTAGTCTCGTAGAGTCCAGTTTCTCAGCTATTTGAACAAAATCACTTCCGGGGCCTTCCCAGTGAAGTTCGTCGATGGAACCAAAAGTAGGTGCATCGTAACTGAGCGTAGCTATCTGCCGGAAAAGAAGAGCAAGGCTTTGATTCTCATTTAGGGTTGCAGCTAGTTTTTTTGCTCCTCGAACAGATACTTCCCACTTTTCAGGATCTTCGGGGATGTGTTCAATGTGGTTGTAGACAGCTAAAACACTTGAAGATGATTTCGCTCCCCATCCTTGTAAACCCGGAAAACCATCGGCTGTATCGCCCATCAATCCAAGATAATCAGGGATTGATTCAGGGCGAACGCCAAATTTTTCAATTATGGCCTCATAGTTCATTTCTAATTTTTTGCGGCGATCATATTGGACGATTTTGTGATCAGGTGTCAAACACTGCCCCAAATCTTTGTCAGGTGTGCAGATAACAACCTGTTCTACTCTCTTATCAACGGTTGAACGCACCGCTGCAGAAGCTAGCGCGTCGTCAGCTTCAAACTCAACCATTGGAAAGATGATGAATCCTGCAGCTTCGAGAAGATCTTCGAGTATATGGAACTGTCCAGATATGTCAGGATCAATATCTGACCCATCTTTATAGCCTTCATATAGCTCATTTCTGAACGAAGTAATTGTATGATCTGTTGCTATTCCAATATGGGTTGCACCTTGTTCCAGTAGAGAAAGCATGCTTGCTAGAACGGCTCGAGTTGCCCCAACTTCATAACCTTCTGACGTTATGTGGGATGGAGCTCCGAAATAATGGCGGAAAAGTTCATAGGTACCATCAACTAAATGAACTTTCATATTCTTATCCAAGCTTTTAAAGGAACATCACTATTCTTGTACAAGTTCGATCAAAGTGCCATGTGATCCTTTGGGATGGATAAAGGCAACGGTCGTTCCTCTTGAACCAGGCCGAGGAATTTCATCTATTGGCCGAGCGCCCGCATCTACCATTGCTTGAAGTGCAGCTTTGCAGTCAGTAACCCGATATCCAATATGGTGAAGTCCTTCTCCTCTAGTTTCTAAAAATTTTGCTATTGGAGAGTCGTCTCGGGTTGCGGTAGTGAGCTGAATATAGCTATCAGCTACCTTTATGAGAGCTTCTTCAACTCCGTCACGTTCTACGACTTCTCGGTGGTGTACTTCGGCGCCAAAGGCCTGCTGGTAATAACGTATTGCCTCTTCTAGGTCGTGTACTGCAATCGCTACATGGTCTATTTCAGTTAAAATCATTTTCCGCTCCAACAAATTGATCGCATACTCCAGTGTAAATGGGCCAAGAGATAGCTAGGTTTATTTTAGGTTTGATTTGTAAGTTGTTGAACAAACTTCTAATAAAGTTAAAGCTCAGTAATTTCAGCTGAAACATGTGAGGGGTGACAATGGAAAATACAGTAATTCTTGCAGGAGCGAGAACTCCAATAGGTAAGCTCTCAGGTTCTTTATCTTCTTTTTCTGGAGCAGATTTAGGGGGTATGGCTATTTCTGGTGCTTTGGGCCGCGCCGCAATAACTCCGGACAAGGTAGATTACGTCATCATGGGTCAAGTTCTGCAAGCTGGGACTGGGCAGGTAACTGCCCGTCAGGCAGCCTGCAACGCCGAAATTCCAATGAGTACGCCTGCAATCACAATTAACAAAGTTTGTTTGTCTGGATTGAATGCGATTTATTTAGCAGCCCAAATGGTTGAGAATGGTGATGCAGAAATTGTCATTGCTGGCGGAATGGAATCAATGACAAACGCTCCATATCTCGTTCCAAAGGCTAGAGGCGGCTACAAGTATGGAAATGCAGAGATGATGGATGTTATTCAACATGACGGATTGTTTTGCGCTTTAGAAAAAGAACTTATGGGAGAGGGGACGGAAAGGTATGCAGCTTCGGCTGATATAACTCGCTCAAGCCAAGATGAGGTTGCACAAAAATCTCATGAAAGGGCTTCTTCTGCAATAGAAAATGGAAACTTGTCGGAAGAGATAGTATCTATTGAAATTCCTCAAAGGCGAGGCGAACCTATTTCATTTGAACATGATGAGGGAGTGAGACCTGGAACTGACTTGGAAGGTCTTCAAAAGCTTCGTCCAGCCTTTGCTGAAAGTGGGAATATAACTGCTGGGAATGCTAGTCAAATATCTGATGGTGGCTCTGCAGTTGTGATTACCTCTCGCGATGTAGCTGATCGGCTTTCTCTTGAACCGTTGGCTGAGTTGATTTCGTATGGCCAAGTCGCAGGGCCAGATACTAGCTTGCTTACGCAACCATCTCGAGCTATCTCCGACGCGTTGACCAATAGTGAATTGGCATTGTCAGATATTGACCTTTTCGAAATTAACGAAGCTTTTGCTGCTGTGTCTGTTGCTTCAATGGCAGATCTGGGGATTGATGACTCTGTAGTAAATATTAATGGTGGAGCTATTGCTCTTGGTCACCCCATCGGTATGTCTGGAAACCGGCTAGCGCTTACTCTTGCTTATCAATTAAAACGTCAAGGTGGCGGCGTAGGCGCTGCCGCTCTTTGTGGCGGTGGCGGACAAGGCGATGCGTTAATTCTAAAAGCGATCGGATAATTTCGTAATTTACGAAGATTCTGTAGCGTGCCTCTATGTAAAGTGACGCATATATTACGTTATATGCCGTGAATCTTAAGGTTTAAGATCATTAAGGATGTTAAATAGGCCTATTTGACAACATAATTGTCTTAATGTAACCTAAATGTAACTTTAGAGTTGGTTCACCCACAGAATCATAAAAAAAGAGACTTTTTCTCCTTAAATATGGGCCTGGTGAGTGAAAGATATCCCCAATTCTTTTGGACAAAATGCAACACTCAAAAAACTGCGGACGCACCCCTCCCGTCGCAGGTGACTGGCGAGAACCACCACTCGTCAGTCACGAGAGTGTTTTTATTGAACAGCCAGGGCTCAATCTACCTCTACGGCGCGTCTTCCTTCCAAGGCTCTCCCAAGTGTTAGTTCATCCGCATATTCAAGGTCGCCACCAACTGGTAGACCACTGGCGATTCTAGTAATTGACAAGCCGAGAGGTTCCAACAAGCGAGCTAGATACATAGCAGTTGCCTCACCCTCAATATTGGGATTCGTGCATAAGATGACTTCCGAAATAGGATTTTCTTGGAGTCGGGTGAGTAACTCTTTCACTCGGAGCTGTTCAGGTCCAATCCCATCAATTGGATTGATTGCACCTTGAAGAACATGGTAGAAGCCCTTATATTCTTGGGTTCGCTCAACAGCAACAATATCCCTTGGCTCCTCAACAACGCATACTAGTGAGGGGTCGCGGCGAGAATCGGAACAAATCTCACAAATCGGTTCATCGCTCATGTTGAAGCACTTTTCGCAGAATCGAACCTTTTCCTTTGCTTCACGGATAGCAGTTGAAAGACGTATCGCGTCTTCCTCACTCAATTTAACAAGATGAAAGGCGATGCGTTGAGCTGACTTGGGACCTACACCGGGTAATTTTCCCAACTCATCTATAAGCGTTTGGACTGCTGGGGTATAAATACTCACAAACTTGCCCCAAGTTGTATCAAATAGATTTCTCTGTATTTTTTCTTACTCATCAGTAACGATCTTTGCGCCTGGAAAACTATCTACAACCAATGAAAGGCCGTCACCGGCTGTTGCATCAGCATCTTCAAGAGAATCCACGTCAATATCTTCATTTTTACTTACAGTTGATCGCGTTGGATTTTTATCTTGCGCAACAGTCTCTTGCCCACCAGATTCGACAATCAAATGGATACTGGTCTTTCTGTGTAATTTCTTTGATACGGACTCTTCAACTTCACTAAGGCATTCAGCGCAACGGTCACGGTGGATTTCATTTGGTAATGCAAATACGACCTCACCACCTTCAATGGATTTAAACCTTCCGCCACTAAACCGTGCTTTCGCCTTTCCGGATAGATTTTTTTTAATCTCTGGCCATATCGACTCCACTTCATTCAAGGAAAGGCTTCCATCGTCAATAGGTTCTAATGTCTCAACTGAAGAAACTTCTTCTATAGGAGAGGGGGGAGAGTCCTCAGTCTCAGAATTCTGGTCTATTTTTTCTGGAGGTGGGGATTCGCTTGATGCGGAACTACCCAACCCAAGTAATTGGTGTTCGATCTTATCTAAACGACTCAGGATCATATTGGAATCGGTTTGTAGCTTAGGATGGGAAAGTTTTAGAACGGCGACCTCAAGGTCAATTCGGGGGTCAGGCGATTGGCGCATTCCTACTAGAGCAGCACCGATGGTTTCAAGCGATCTCGTTATTGTTGCTAAAGACATCCGTTCAGAAAGGTTTTTAGATATTTCTGTTTGATGGTCGGAAAGATGGTCTGGAGAATTTCCCATAGCTGTAAGAAAAGCATTACGCAGACGATCTATTAGGATTTCACCAATAACTCGGGGAGGGCGGCCTGACTGAATCGCTTTACTTAATCCACTGATAACGACGCTTGGGTCTCCGAGGACAATACCATCAAGGACTTCTTCAACCGCAGTATCATCATCGGGAGTTCCTCCTCTGGCGAGTGTCTGTTCAAGTGCAGACAACGCATCGCGAGCTGAACCGCCGCCTACCCGCAGAACATAATCGATCATTTCATCAGTGGCATCAAGCCCGGCATCATTAGCTACCCATCGAAGGTGTTGCCCTAAAAGATTTGCTGGGATCAATTCAAATTCAAAGTGCTGTGTCCTACTTCGAATTGTTGAAACAACTTTTTGTGGTTCGGTCGTAGCGAGAACAAAAACTACATGACTAGGAGGCTCTTCTAGAGTTTTTAGTAGCGCATTCTCAGCCCCTGATGTCAACATATGAACTTCATCAAGTATGTACACCTTCGTTCGTCCAGGTGAACCAAGTGCAACCTTCGAAATAAGGTCACGAATCGCTTCGACCCCGTTATTTGAGGCTGCATCTAATTCATGGAGGTCGTACGAGCTACCCTCACCGAAGGAAATACAGGAGTCACATTTGCAACATGGTTCACCATCAGCTTCTAGAGAGGTGCAATTCAATGCCTTTCCAAGGATGCGGGCAGTACTTGTCTTCCCAGTTCCTCTTGGCCCACTAAAAAGATAGGCATGTCCTACTCGGTTCTCAGCAATTGCATTTTTCAATGCGGTTACAACATGCTCTTGGCCCACCAATTCATTGAATCGGCCTGACCGGTACCGACGATAAAGAGACTGATATGCCATGTAGGAATCCTAGTCTTGCTATAGGTCATCAGGTGAAGTAATTGGGGTTCTAAGCAAATATTTCCAAAATTGAAACATCCGTTCCCGAAAGTGACGATCAGGCTACCTGCGGCACATCTGTGATTCCGCTGAGAGCTGCTGCCTTCCGGCCCTGACTCGGTTCACGGGCACTGATTGCACAGAACCCAATCGTCACATTCCGAAACGGATGTGCTTTCCATCGTATACGGTGAAGCGACTTTCCCCATTCTTGTATTCGCTTTAGGTTTTTTGATCCGATTCACGACCTGAAATTATTTGACGCGTGTGCATATTGGTATAGAGCGATAGCCTGAAAATTCATTAGTACCCTTGAGTTCTAAAGGGAGGAGTGCGAGAGCGGCCGAATCGGCACGCTTGGAAAGCGTGTGTGGGGCAACCCACCGTGGGTTCGAATCCCACCTCCTCCGCAAAATATCTACGACTCTTCTAGTGCTTTATAGGTTGCTTCTACGATCGCTGCCCCTCGTTCATCACCCATGACTGAAGTGAGCATTCGATTCATCATGTAACTAATAGTTAGGTTGTTATCCACATCATTAATGATTAATGATCCTCCCCAACCTCCCCAAAAACATACTCGCCCGTCTTTGCGAAGGAATGGTAGATCATCAACTGGTAAACCATATCCAATTCCGAAACGCAGCGGAGTAAATAGAACAAGATCTATCCCATTTGATTGTTCCTGAAAAATAAGGTCAATGGTCTCGTCGGAAAGCAACTTGTTTCCGTTCATTTCTCCCCCGTTGGAAATTAGAGCTTGAATTTTTGCAACAGACCTTGCATTTCCATGGCCATTGGCGGCGGGCACTTCGGCCTTTCTCCACCAGTCTGTCCATGCGGAATTTGCATCTGGTGCGGGATTCATGAATGTTTTCATAGCAACCTCTGGGTTCATCTTGTGCACCTCCACAGCTTCTCGGAAGAGTTCAAGTTGATCTGAAGAATCCCCTGAGGGGTACATTACGTTCGAGATTCTATGGAATTCATTTTCGCTTAGCCCTATATGGAAATCGGCATCGAGTGGTTTAGCTATTTCCTGTGCAAAAAAGGTCCCAAGGCTCTGTCCAGTTACTCGTCGGACTACTTCCCCAACTAAATGTCCTTGATTTAACATGTGATATCCAGATGCTGTTCCTGGCTCCCACCATGGTTCTTGGGCAGCTAATATGGCGGTGGATTTTTCCCAATCACAAACCTCTTGCATTGTTAGTGGTTCGGCCCATCCTGATAGTCCCGAAGTATGTGACATTAGATGA